>BLMD01000395.1 GCA_011959925.1 Lachnospiraceae bacterium | reverse complement strand
GTTCCAGATAATAATGGCTAAAGATTATCATGCAATTCATTATATCCAGAATCAGGCTAAAAAGTATCATGTTGATGATAAGTTGTCAGATTTGTTGATTCGTGGTTTTAACCTTATTTACAACATTAAAGAAGCTGATGGATGTGCGTCAAATTCTGTAGCATTGTATATTTGTCTCAAAAATATGGGCTACAATCCACAAGTATGTTATGGACTATGTACTGCTGAAAATGGATTTTGCTTTTATCATATGTGGATTGAGTTGGAAGGAAAAGTTATTGACCTTGCGATTTATGGGAATGCTAAATTTAGTTTTTTGGGTAAAGAATTGGCGGATGTTATTGAAACTCCTATTGTATTAGAAACATATGATGAAACGAAAATAAATTATGGGAAGTTCTTGTTTGATGATGATTGGAAATACGCAGGTATAAGCGCTGTTGAAAATATGACATTAAAAGAATATATAATCAATGCGCCGAATAATTGCATGAAGAAATTAATATGTCGCTATATGGATGAATCTCCTACTACTGAAAATATAAATAAGTTGCTTGATAACATTGATGATTTTCGTTTTACTGACTTAAAGAGAGGGGATTGATAATGAATAGTATCTTATCAGAAAAAGAATACCAACATTTCATCATGGATTACCTTAAAAGTAATAATGGCTATGTCATCAGGAACGATAAAGATTTTGACCGCTTGTATGCGATGGATAAGGAAATGCTTTTCAAGTTTCTGAATGATACACAGCCTGATGAAATGGTAGCTCTGGGGAAGATATATAAAGCAGATTTGGAAGAAACGCTTGTGAATTACATCAATATGGAGATTACAAAGAAGCGCAGCAGCGTCCTTGAAATCCTAAAACACGGCTTGGAGATTTCAAACATCCATCTTGATTTGATGTACACGAAGCCAGCCACAGACTTCAATAGAGAACTTGTGGCTAAATATCAGAAAAACATTTTCTCTGTTATGGAGGAAGTCTGGGCAAGTGATGATGTGAGGATTGACCTTGTAATCTTCCTGAATGGTATAGCAATCATGACCTTTGAACTGAAATGCAATGTCGCAGGCCAGTCCTATGAGGATGCCATTTTCCAGTACAGGACTGACAGGAACCCAAAGACAAGATTGTTTTTATTTAAGGCAGGAGCCTTTGTTAATTTTGCCATGGATTTAGAGCAGGTTTATATGACAACCAAACTGGATGGTGAATCGACATTCTTTCTGCCATTCAATATGGGCAACGGAGAGGGAATTAATGCAGGCGCAGGTAATCCAATCTATGAGGATAAATAC
>BLMD01000394.1 GCA_011959925.1 Lachnospiraceae bacterium | reverse complement strand
ACAGGCGCATTTAATGTGAAGAATGTAGGTGCAGATAATTTGCCGAACAACACCCTTCTCATCCGTGGTAAGCGTTGCAACAACCGCCCCCTTGCTTGCAGGGACACCGCCTATCACTTCCAGTATGCGGTTCCCATCTTCATCCGTCTGGTGGTCCGGGGTATAAATATCCTCTGCAGCAATAATATTGAATACTGCCCCGGCAAGCGGCCGTTCCTCATAACCAAAATCCACACTCCTGTTTTCGGTGGTAATCCTACTGAGGATACGGTCAACAATGGTGTCATATACGATGGAAGTCAACACCTCCCCGGACTTTTTAATGCTGATACTGCCCTTGACCGGTTTATTTTCAATCACCACCTCAATGACCGGGTCACCGTCCATATCTTCCGAAACTTTCAGAAACCCGTCCGTGGTAACCTCCAGCGGGTAACTTTCCTCCGTAATGACATAGCCCTCTGGTGCGGTAATCTCCTCCACCGCATAATTCCCGTATTTTAACTGCAAAGGCGTGGTGATTGTCCCGGTTTCATCCGTGGTAAACTCACTGATTTTCTTATCCCCTACCTTCTGTTCCACATACTTATTCGTATCGGTATTCTTAATCTTAAAGGTCACGCCGGGGAGCAGCACGGTATTCCCGTTTTCCGCATCTTTTTTCACAATGCGGATGTATGCCTTGAACGGACCGTCATTGAACACCCGCCACTGCTGCGGCACTCTGGAATCCTCCGTAACCGTTACGGTAAAATCTTTGGTTTTATACAAATCCTTCGGCACCTTTGTTTCCTTTACCAGATATTTCCCATAAGGCAACTCTTTCGAGAGTGCATAGCCCTTTTCATCGGTCACAAGCACGTCATGGGTTTTTGCATTGTCCCAGCCGTTCTTATCAATATCCGACTGTAATTTTACGGTAAATTCTGCACCCTTGACATAATCCGTCTCCGTGCTTGCCCCATCAGTAGACACCTTGATAATCTCAAATGCCTGTTTCTTTACTGTCTCAACGACTTTCGTATTGAGGGAAATGTCGTGGTGGATGTCCTGCGCCTCACGGAAATTAACCGGGTAAATGGTCTCATCCAGCAGATACCCCTCACTTGCCTCTATCTCCCTGACATAATAATTGCCAAAGTACAGGTTGCCAAACTTGAACTCCGCCTGTTCCCCTGTCTTTACCGTGGCAAGCAGGGCATCCTTCTCCGCAGGCACACCGGTTGACACAAAATCCGTCCCCTGCGTGCTGGTAATGTTGTCATTCCCTGCATAAGTGACCGTGCCACGCCCATCCGGGTAGACAATGGTTTCCGCCGCATACAGCCCGTAGGTGGCACCGGACAGTTTGGCATCCCCCTGCGGCTCTGCCCCGGTCTCCTTATCCTCCTTTTTCGCTGCCACGTCACAGCGGATTGGTGTGTTCTCTGCACTGAAATCGGAAATCTCCCCATAATCCGGCGCCACTTCCCACACCTTGCCGTCATCCCGGTAGCCGTCCGGGATAACAACCTCCTTCACATAATATTTATCCTGCGTTTTTACAAACTTTGCAGAGGCCGCCGTGCCTAAGTCCTCATCATAGTAAAATACCGGGACTTCCTCCCTGCCAGTTTCATCTACGGTAACACGCTTTGTGCAGCCGACATCCGTAAACACGGCAAACCCGGCGCCTTTCACAAAATTCCCAGACTCCGAGTCTGTCTTTTTTACCATGACACCCACCGTATCGGGAATCTTAACCACTTCCATTGCTTTCCCCTGCTGCGTTATCTTCCCGTCACTGTCATAGATGGTAAAGTATTCCAGACCTACGGGATAAACGTTTTCATCCCTCTGGTATCCCGGTGCCTCCTTCACTTCTTTCAGGTAATAGGTGTCCTGTGTCAGTGTTTCTTTTCCTGTGTGTGAAAGACCATTATTATCCGTCTTGTCAAGTTTGCACAGTAAGTCGGTACACTCTGCATCCTCATATAAATAATAGGTCGCACCTGACACCGGCCTTCCATCATACACATTTGTCTTGTGCAGTTCAAACCTGCCCTCCTTGAATTTGGAAGTCACTTTGACACTGGCAGTGACGGTTCCCGGCTCAAACTCCTCCAGAAAGGTAATCTTCTGCTGTGACACTACTGTCGGTGTCCATTTCCTTCCGCCGTACTCTTTCGACTTTGCCGTTGCCGTCAGCTTGATGGTGCTGTCTGACGCAACAATCTTTTCCATTGCGTCCTCATTGCAGTACAGGTAAAAGTTGGAGGACGGCTTGTCTGCGTCTGTCTGTGCCACGCAGATGTCATACTTCTTCAAATCGGAATCGTCCTCAATATCACTGGCATCCGTTTTTAACTCGCCTACGCTCAGCCCGCCCGGCTGCCCTGTGATTTTATAGGTTACATTGGTAATCGTCCCCGTCTTTGTGCGGACAAATTTTTCTTTGGAACGGTACAGCCCGTCCCCCATGTCCTGCCACTCCGTTTTTTTCGGGGAAATCGTATAAGTGATGGACTTTGTCACGCCGGTTGCCGCATCATATTTGTCCTCATCATAATTTTTCGCATCCGCTACCATTGCCGCTATTTTGTTGTAAACATTGCTGCCGTTATTATAATAGCTTAGCTTTACTTCCCCGTTCAGCACATGGATTGACGCACCGGTAATGAAGTAATCGGCTGAGGCGGAACCCACAGAATACTTGCTGTTATGGCAAGTCCCGTTCAGTGTCCTTGCACCGTTTACCATGCAGAACGTAATCTCCGGCTTAATGCTGCTCTTTCCGGCAGAAGTGGAAACATCCCCGCTTGTCGTATTCTTGTTCAGGTTCAGGCAGTAAACCAGATGGCTATGGTATTTGCCTGATTCCGAGATATACTTAATGCCCATGCTATGGCCGCAGTATTTCGTATAGCCGCTGCAGGATACCTTCATGCTGTCCGAAGATTTTGCCGCTGCCTTTAACACCGATGCAGACGCCATGTGTACCATCATAGTGTCCCCTGCGCCAAAGTCCTCCAGCTCCCCTTCTGACAATAAATCCTGTCCGTCATCCCCTCCCGGAGAAGTTCCTTCCTGTTCCCTCTCCCCGTCCGAAGGGGAAACCTGCCTTTCTCCCTCTCCGGGTGCAGGATCTTCCTCACCGCTGCTGCCATCGTCTTCCCCTGTTCCCTGCTTTCCGTCCTCGGATTCCCGGCTTTCTTCCACAGCCGTCTCCGGCTCACGCACGGAAATGGTTCTACAGATAAGATAAGGTGTTTTGCCACTCACCGGCTCTGCCTTGTAATAAGTGGTATAATCCCCTGGCTTATTCCCGTCAAAAGAACCTTGCCCGGCATAATAGCTGACTTTGACAGCCTTACCATCATAGGAAATCCCGTCAAAGGACTGTTCCACGTCAAACCCGTAGCCTGCTGCCACGATAATGTCCTCTGCCACCACAATTTCTGCCAGTTCCAAATCCGGCCTGTCCGTTTCGTTATAAAGCAATGGCTCCTGCCCTGTCTCGGCTGAACTGCTTTCGCTGCCGTCCGCTGCCTCTGACTGGCTAACTGCGGTATCATGCACATCCATATCCGCCCCGGTCGCATTGGCATAGGCGGCAGTGGGAAGGACAGCCCCCATCATCAGGACAAGAGCCATTGCCAGAGCCGTTGCCCTTTTCAATCTCTTTTTTGTCATATACATCCTCCATTCTTACATAGTAATTCGTTTCCTGCGGATATTCCCTGCCGGCACAGATACCGGGCATCCCCCGGCATTTGTGCATAAAAAAGACACGCCCTTTCTTTCAGCGTGCCTTTTCAACCCATAAAGCCGGTCCGCAAACCTGGCTTTCCCTTATTCCATTGCCATCCTGCCACAGATAAAGACAGAACCTTTATTCCTTTTCATAAACGCCCCCTAACTTCTTCCTGCATGAAACATAAGCAGCATTATTTTCAACACGTTTCCGCCCAAAAGCAGGGCAATCTCCAATACCGCCAGCGCCAGTTTCAAAATGTGTACCAAAACCCATGCCATACCTTTTAGCATCCATCCCATGATATGAATGATACCTTTGATTCCCTGCTTTACCATAATGACCGCCTCCTAACTGTTTTCACTCCAGCCTATTATCTTATCCATAATGTCCGGCATCCCGTTAAGGTCTGCCACTCCATCTTCCTCCATATCCTCTGTTTCTGGTTCTCCAACTGCGGCAGATACCACAACCGGCTGCCCTGTTATACCGCCGGTAACAAAGAAACGGAGAAGTTCCTGCATCATTTCTTCCCGAAACTCCTGCTTAAACTGTAACAGTCTCTGCTCCAGAAACTGTACCGTGACTGCTTCATCCCCGCCGGTATCACTCCCGCTTTCCAGTGCATTATAGTACATTTCCAGTGCATCCATAATAATCTGGTTTTTTGCTTTCCCACCATTGAGACGCCTGTCCTCAAATTTTTCCAGCATTTTTACATGCTGTGTTTTTTTCATTGAGAACCGCACCGGGAACCCCCGGAATAAATCACCACTTGCCACTGTAATCCCCTCCTATCCAATCTTACGTTTCTGTGCCTGTGCCACATAGGCATTCCCCAGCATCTCATATCCCTTTGCGTTTGCTTTCACATCCTCAATATACTGGATATTCTTCTGCCCAAAGTTACCAAAGCGTTTCATCACCCCGGCGCCTCCGCCCACAAAGATAATCTGTGTTAAGTCCATGTTGTATCCAAGCTCCCGGATGTTGTGGTAAATCTGCTGGCAGTAACCACGGATTTCCTTAATGATAATTTCCTGGTACTTCTCCGGCAGGTCCCCACCGCCGTTTACCATGACTTTCTGAATATCATACTCGTCCACCTCTGCATTTAACTGTCTGACACACTCCTTGTTAATCTGCTGGATGCAGGTGATAATTCCATGCGGCTGTGTCACGCACACCGATTCATCCGGCAGGTGGTTAATAATCGGCATAATATCCACCGTCCATGAACCAATATCCACCACAAGCTGTTTCTCCGGGAATTTGTCAATCCGGTCAATCACTGCCGCATAGCACTGAGGGTAAACACATACGTTCTCAATGAAAATATGGTACTTCTCTTTCTCAAAGGTAAATGACACTTCCTTTTTCTTTGACAGGTAAGAAACAAAATCTTTCTTCTCGTCCCCAAACCTTGTCAGCGGAAGTCCTACCGCCAGAAGAACATGGGCTGTTTTCTTTCCCCTAATTTTTAGCTCCTTTGCCACTGCTGCCAGCGTCAGCATATAATAATTTTCATCCGTTACCTTTGTGTCCTTGACTTCAAGGCGCTTGCTACCAATCTTGTAATACTTCCCGCCATACTCCAGTAAATTCTCTGTAAATGCCGGCTCTGTGCTGATTTCTTTACATCCTGATGTAAATACCTCATGCACCGTTTTCATGCCGGACCAGCCGTGGTCGATTCCAATCACTTCAATTTTGTTGTCCATTCTTTTTGTCCTCCTTTTCATGTAACCAGCTCCTTATCTTTATTTAGGTCTATAACATACCCGCTACTTTTCCCCGCATTCTTCCTCAATGAACATACGGATTTTGCTGACTATCTTTTCCAGTTCCTGCCCTGACAGCCTGTAATCAAGCCAATGCTTATACCCAAGATTGTCAACATAATAAAGGCTGTGCCCTGGACTATCCTCTATGGCGGCAAATTCTTCAGTTTTTTTGTCATACTGTATGCACACGCCAAAGCATTCACCAGAATAATCACTTCCATCTATCCTCTTTGCCTCATTCACAAACCTTTCTGGAATCCCGGAAACAGCCGCCCAATAAATACTTTCTGTATCAAAGTCATCAAAATCCTCTAACTCCTTAAAGGTCACATCTTGTTCCTCCTTTGCCATAAAAATACAAAAGGACTAAACCGACAGCGAAACACCGTGTTCCAATCAGTCAATTTAGTCCTACCTAAAAATCAATATTCAGTTATCACTCCTTTTAGGCAATACGAAACCAACATCAAAATGATTTCTTTGACTTCGTATGCAATATGAGGTATTTTGATATATAACAGGCCTGCCCTATACCGTCTGCTCCATTTCGTTGCAAAAAATAATAGGACTAAATCATCTGCAACCCCTTGATTTTACTGGGTTTCCTCTGATTTTTCCCTATTATATCACGCCCATCCACAAAATAGTTATCTTCATCAAACGTAAACCTCTTCTGACGTTTCTCAAACAGAAACCCTTTTCCCATCTCCATCAAAAACGCCTGTAATTTGTTAATAATTGCCGTTTCCAAATCACTTTCTACATATTCGGACTTTTCTTCCATACCTAAAAATTCAAGTACTGTTGGCTGTTTCAATAAA
>BLMD01000393.1 GCA_011959925.1 Lachnospiraceae bacterium | reverse complement strand
AGACAAGCGGATTAAGCAGGAAAAACTGCGTAATCCGCAGCAGCAAAAAATGACAACAACAAAGCAACAGAGAAGACAAAATCAAACGTCATCCAGCAGCTTAACAAACCCACTTTGGTAATAGCGCACAATAAAACACTGGCGGCCCAACTGTACGGCGAGTTCAAGGAGTTCTTCCCTGAGAACGCGGTGGAGTATTTTGTGTCCTAGAGTGTTTAGGGGCAAAAATGAATGATGATTGGTACTGTTTTGTGCTGGGAAGTACGGATTTTGCGGATAAAATGGGTGGTTATGGACTAGACAGTATTAGGCGGACAAATAGAATTTGAGACTTTTTGCGGTAAAAATTCGTAATGGAAAATGTTTTATAAAATAGTAGAAGGAGAAAAATGGAAAAAAGAGTATGATTGAAATGGAAGAACATGCTGTTGAATATTTATATGGACAAGTAAGCGAGATTGTTGAAAATGCACGGTCAACTGCTTTTAAACAAGTAAATTTATTACAGATAGTTACAAACCTTTTAGTAGGAAAAAGAATTGTTGAAGATGAGCAGCAAGGGAATATTAGAGCAAAATATGGAAAATCTGTTTTGAAACAGTTGTCACTGAAACTCACGAAAAAATATGGAAGAGGATTTTCTGTTGATAATTTAGAAAATATGAGAAAATTTTATTTGAAATTTGGGGATAGGATTTCTGGAGCAATTTTTGAGAGGTTGGAGAATTCGAAATCCGAATCATTGATTCGGATTTTAGGAAAAGAGGAAATTCCGTTTAAATTAACATGGACTCATTATCTTATTTTAATGAGGATAGAAAATATAGATGAAAGAAATTTTTATGAGATAGAGGCATATAATGAAGGTTGGAATTGCAGAACATTACAACGTCAATATGGCTCCAGTTTATATGAGCGGTTAGCTTTGAGCCGTAATAGGGAAGCGGTATTGCAGTTAGCCAAGAAAGGGAATATAGTAGAAAAACCAGAAGATTTATTGAAACAGCCAACAGTACTTGAATTTTTAGGTATGGAAGAAAAGTCCGAA
>BLMD01000392.1 GCA_011959925.1 Lachnospiraceae bacterium | reverse complement strand
CGGAACCAGTGTCATCGTTGTCGCGGATCCGATATGACCGCCGGACTCCGTTCCTTCGGCAACAACGGCATCCGCGCCGCCCTTTTCCATCATCCGCGCCATGGCAACGCTTGCAACAACGGGAATCACTTTGATCCCCGCTTCTTTCCACATTTTCATATAAGCCGCCGGATTTCCCGCCCCCGTCGTAACTGCCGCTACGCCTTCTTCGACTACAACGTTTGCTACCTCAGGCGCATTGGGATTCATCAGCATCACATTTACGCCAAAGGGTTTGTCGGTCAGATCTTTGACTTTCCGGATCTGTTCCCTGACGACTTCCGGCGGGGCGCTTGCCGCACCGATGATGCCCAATCCCCCGGCGTTCGATACGGCTGCCGCCAGGTGGTATTCCGCCACCCACGCCATGCCGCCCTGAAAGATCGGATACCGGATTCCCAATAATTCCGTAATTTTGGTTTTCATCTTAGACTTCCACACCTTTTGCTTTTAAATATTCCATCACGTCGTTAACCGTTGCGATCTTCTCTAAGTCTTCGGACGGAATCTCCACGCCGTATTCTTCCTCCAGGCTCATCACCAGTTCAAATAAATCCAGGGAATCCGCGCCCAGGTCGTCTTTGAAATTGCTTTCCGCTTTGATTTCATCCGCGGCGATTCCCAACTGTTCTGCAATAATCTCTTTTAATTTTTCCAACATATCATTTTCTCCTTTTATTTTTCCTGATTATATACTTTGCCTGTCAAATAGTTTGATTATCAAATTATTTGACAGGCAAAGTATATTACAGCTGGAAAGTTTTGTCAACAACACAATTCAACTTTTTTTATTAAAATTCTAATTGCTATTCCATAGTCCAAATTCCGCCCAAAACAATCCGGCATCTCTTCTTATAACATGCGATTCCATATTTTAAAATCTTTTCCACCCCTTCTTCCAGCAGATACTCCATATACCGGTTTTTCTCAATCTGCGACAGGGCTTTCCGGCATCCCGCTTCCAAATTTCCGTCTCTGGCATACTTAACTTCAATCACCATACCGACGGTCTGATCTTCCGTTTCCACAAGAATATCTCCGTACCCGTCTCCTGTTTCATGATTAGACAATACCATCCAGCTGTCTCGGGAAGCCAAAATCCCAAGCAGAATCCCATGGTAAAAGTTTTCTGTCATCTGCCTGTTTATAAACGTATCCCGTATACTGACGGTCTTTCTCAAATATCCCTCCAGACATCGTTCTGCCTGTTCTGTATCACCATCCTCAAGAGCGCTGCAGAATCGATCTACAACTTCTCCTGCTTTTTTCACGCCTTCCCTGAAAAATTCCATAATCTGGTCGGTAAAAATTTCACGGATTTCCATATTGGGAATTGCAATCGAAAACATTTTTCCCTTCGGCATTCCTCTCTTTGTCACATACCCCGTCATAAATAAAAGACTCCACAAATGATCGATCGAATCGTACATATCCCGATACGTTAATTCCTGCCGGATTTTTTTTTGTATCGTCTCTCCGGCAATCAGACGTTCCATTTCATTCTTCGCCATACCATTACTCGACAGTTCCACAAACTTCCGAACTGCCTCGTTGCCGCTGGTATTGGACCAATAGTTCTGCGGCTGCGCACGGCTGTTTGCCCGCAGACTGTCACAGTAATTAATGACATCCCATGGACAGTACACATCCGTATGACCGAATTCATATCCGTCATACCAATCTTTCGTCACTTCATATTGGCAGGCACAGCCATAGTATTCCATCATATCCCTGACTTCCTGATTCGTAAATCCAAAATATTCGTCAAAACGATCTTCTACGACAGATAACACCTTCAAATTATTCAGCCCCGTAAAGATGCTTTCCTTTGAAATCCGCATACATCCGGTCAGAACTGCAAACCGCAGGCTGTCATTTGTTTTCAGCGTATATTCAAACAAATTCCGGATCAGAACAAGCATCTGATCGTAATACCCACGTTCAAACGCTTTTGCAAGCGGTACGTCATATTCGTCGATCAAAAGAATGGCTTTTCTATCATAATGCCGTTCCAACAATCCGCAAAGCGTCTGCAAGCTTCCCTCTAATACAGAATCTTCCATAATAAACGCGGCTTCCCCTGGTCTTCCTATTTTTGTCAAAAGCTCATACAGCTCTTTTTCCTTTTCTGACAGCCGTTCACTTTCCATAAGAAACTGAAAGCGCATGGCTTCTTTCCCAACCACAGAACACAGCATGGAACGGGCTGCTGTAAAATCCATACCATTGACAGCTTTTAAGGAAATAGAAATTACCGGAAACTTTCCCATATACCGCTCGCACAGATCTCTTTCCTCCATAATCTGCAGTCCGTCAAAAATCTCCTTTCTCCCTCCGATTTCAAAAAAACGCTTCAGCATATTCATATTTAATGATTTCCCAAACCGACGGGGTCTTGTAAATAAATTTACTTCGCCCCAATTATAAAGCAAATCCCGGATCAAACCCGTTTTATCCACATAATAAAAATTTTCTTCTCTTAATTTTTCAAAATTATCAATTCCGATCGGAAGCATTTTTTTATTGGTATCCATTGTTTGTTCACGCTCCTTCTACCTAAGATAATTCACACAGTCACGTATACACTATGATACGGTCTCATTATAACACAAAAACACCCGCCATTGGCAAGAAGACGCCTGAGCTCCCTGCCTGCCGATTCAAAATTCCGAATCTCTGCATATTTTTTAAAAAATAATCCAAAATAACAGAAAACACACAAGGAGGTCCCTATGGAAGATCCAACAAAATGCGCAGACTCCAACTGCCACAGAGAACATTCCAATGTCCGCAAAAAGAAAGAAGCCTCTCCGTCTCCCGACGCGCTGCGGCAGCAGAGCCTGTACAGCAAATCCGACCGGCCGATTCCGGACAACAGCCCGTTTTTTGAAGGACGCAGCAATCCTTTGAGCAGCAAGGGAAATTAAAACATCCTGCTTTAGAATACAAAACACATTCTAAAGCAGGATATTTTTTATTCGCCCAACGCCATCTTTTTCATATGGGCGAGCGCTTTTTTCACAGGAGGTAGCTGGATCACGAGAATTGTAATCAATGCCTCCGCTCCCAGATAAGACCCGTTATATACAAGGGAATACACCGGAGCCGCCATACCGTAATCCGACGCATACGCGCCAAAAAAAATCCATCCGGAAAAAAACGCAAACAGACATCTGCCTGCCGCTCCTGCAAGATAGCCGATCGTAAGCCCGTATTTGTAATTCCGGAAAAATCCGGACAGGCCCAATGCGCCAAATGCCAGCAGATAATCCACGACTACCTGCGGTATCGTAAAAAAGTACGGTTCGATCACAAACTGCAGCAATCCGTACGCCGCTCCCGAAATCATCCCCGCCGCCGGACCGTACCAATAACCGATCAAAACAATAAACAGCATACTAAGCAGCGTCACGGAACCGCCCATAGGCATCGAAAACAGTTTGATCATAGAAGTCACCATCGCAAGCGCAATTGCCGCCGACGCGTACACCAGTTGTTTGGATGACAATTTACTCATACGCTCCCCACCCTCTTTTCTATCTCTGCGATTACCGTTTCAATCGCCTGGATCCTGGCAAAATATTTATTGTTGGACTGAATGATAAACCATGGCGCGTATTCTGTAGATGTTCTCGCGATCATCTCATCCACACACGCTTCATACGCATCCCATTTTTCCCGGTTGCGCCAGTCTTCTTCCGTAATCTTCCACCGTTTCTCCGGCGTATTCTGCCGCTGTGTAAAGCGGGCGAGCTGCGTATCTTTGTCAATGTGAACCCAGAACTTTAAGATCAGCGCGCCCCAGTCGGACAATTCCTGTTCAAATTCATTGATCTCGTTATACGCCCGTTTCCAGTCATTTTCCGTACAGAATCCTTCCAGCCGCTCTACCATCACCCTTCCGTACCAGGTCCGGTCAAAAATTGCAATATGGCCGTCCTTTGGCAGCCGGTGATAAAACCGCCACAGATGATGGCGCGCTTTTTCATGCGGCTCCGGCGAAGCGATCGGATGTACTTCAAACCCTCTGGGATCCAACGCGCTGGTTAAGCGTTTGATATTTCCGCCCTTTCCGGCGGCGTCCCAGCCCTCGTATGCAATAATCACCGGGATCCGCTTTCTGTAAATCTTATTGTGCAGCTTCTTTAATTTTTTCTGCAGCTCTTTCAACCGGATATCGTATGCTTCTTTCGTCATTTCCTGATCCAGGGGCACCTGCGAAAGAAGCGGCATTTTAAGCAGCGGATAATCTTTATGTAAAATTTCAGGCAGCACATTTAGATTTTCTACTGCCTGATCGATCTGGCTGGTCAGTAAATGTAGCACCTGCAGCAGCGCCTGTCTCTTATCCGCGGCGTCTATGATATTCCAGGGAATGGAAGCCGTATGCGTGGCTTCTAATATCCTGTCGTATACCTTTTCGTATTTTTCCCGTTTCTTTACCTGCAGCAGGTCTTTTTCGGCAACGCGCCATTTCGTATCTTTCTCTTCTCTCAGCTTTTCTAACCGCTCTTTCTGCTCCGAAGGAGAAATCTGCAAAAATAATTTTACCACAAGGTAACCGTTATCCTTTAACTGGCGTTCAAAAATGCCGATTTGTTTCAGGCGTTTCTCCAAATCCTGTTCTTTGATACGATGACCGAT
Source organism: Lachnospiraceae bacterium (assembly GCA_011959925.1). Lineage (GTDB taxonomy): Bacteria > Bacillota > Clostridia > Lachnospirales > Lachnospiraceae > Roseburia_B. The sequence goes on along the minus strand of BLMD01000392.1, from coordinate 29,186 downwards.
CACATCCGAAACGGTTTCATTGAGCCATCCGGAATCTAAAAACACAAACTTTCCCGCTTCCGGAATCGTTTCCATGTAACGCCATAAAAACGGTTTCCGCAATTCTTCTTCTCCCGGTTCTTTCATTGTAATCACGCTGAAAAACCTCGGATCCAGATCCTTAATTAAATTTCCGATCAGCGTCCCTTTGCCGGCGGCGCCCCAGCCGTCCACCAGAACAAAAACCGGTATCCTGTGTTCTTTGATCAGCATCTGCTGACTGACCAGACGGGACCGTTTTTCTTTGATCAGCGCCTTCATCTCCTCCTGATCCATTGGATGTTTCCGAAATTCAGATCCGGCGGGCATCCCGATTCCCTGCATGCAGTCCTTATCCCTGTATTGTTTCAGCAAGCGTATCTCCCCCTTCTGAATGTTGGCATCTACTTCATAGCTTCTCCGAGAAAGTGATAATTGTCTGTTACGATATCGCTTTCCATATTGTTTGTTAAAATAGCGGTTCCTTCGTATCCGTCCAAGGAAGAAATTGCCGTCGCCTCTTCCAGTTCCTGATACTTATCTCCTTTCCAGACGGACAGAAAATAGGTCTGTTCGATGGAGATCATTTCCGCTCCGTTTTCGCCCGTTGTTTCGTCCAGTCCCGCCGTTTCATCCAGGGAAGTCTCTTCCCCGTCCACCGTGCGTCCGGCATTGGCTGCATTGACCGCCTTTGTGCGGTCTCCGTTTCCATTTGCCGCCTGTTTTTCCGTAATGATCAGATCCCGGTATCCTTCTGTCATATGGTTGCTGATATAAATCGGCGCGCCCACCTGACGAAACACCTGTCGGATCGAATGCGACGTCACATTCACATCCTCCGGCTCATCCAGCCAAAGCAGCATATTCCCGTCAATCCCCGTGACATCCTGTCCCAAAACCAGCGCCAGAATCTCGTTTCTGCCGTCGCCGTTTAAATCCACATAATTGTAATAATACCGCACATTGCCGTAATCTTCTTCTGCGATGCCGCTGTACTCCGCAATCGCCTTTTCCAATTGCGGATGCGCCTCTGTCTCTGCCAGTTCCCCGTCAAAGCTCTCCGGAATCTCCACCGCGTTCCCCAGCTGCAGCTGGCTGGTCGTTTCCGAATCCGCCGCAGATTCCGTTCCGGTACTGTCGATTTCGCCGCCCTGCTGCGTATCCTGCGCCGTCTGATGACTGCCGTCTGCATTGTCCTGTTTTCCCCGTCCGCATCCCACGGCAAACGCCATACAAAGCACCGATGTAAAAAACAGTAACATTGCTCTCTTCTTCATATCTGAAATCTCCTTCATAAATCGTTTTCTTTCCGTAGTATGGATCAGAGATGCCGCTTTTATTCAGTATAGCACATATCTTGCCATTTTTCTTCTTTTTCTATATAATATTTCTGCACTGTATCCGACGATAACTGCAACTAAATACGCAATACAAGAAACGAGGAAACCATATGACAAAAAAAGATGTCTTAGAACTGAAACGCCGTTTCAAAAAAGATGCCTGCACGTTCACACGCATGTGCGGCTGCTATGTAGACGGTGAACGCAACCGCGTGGTAAAGCTGACCGAAACGTTTTTAAATTTAGAAGAAGAAGAATTCTTCAAATACTTAGAAATCGCCAAAAAGGCACTTTCCGGAACCCTGGGCAACAACCTTTTGGAACTGGAATTTCCGACGGAAGAAGAATCCGCCGGAGGCAGACAGCAGTTTTTGACCGCTTTAAGAAGCAGCGCCCTGCAGAATGAAGACCTGCTGGAACGCTTCTACGACCTGATCATCGACCACTACGAATATGCAGGAAACTACTTGATCTTAATCTTCCACGACGCCTACGACGTCATTACAAAAACAAGCGACAACAGCAAACTGGACGAATCGGAAGAAGTCTATGAATACCTGCTCTGCGCTATCTGCCCGGTCAGCTTAAGCAAACCGGGGCTTGGATACCGTGAAGAAGAAAACAGGATCGGTCCCAGAATCCGGGACTGGATTGTCACTCCGCCGGAAAGCGGCTTCTTGTTTCCCGCCTTTACAGACAGAAGCAGCGACCTGCACGCCGTATTAACCTACCACAAAAATGCCAGGGAACCGCACACGGAGCTGATGGAAGATATTTTAGGCTGCAGCGCAAAAAAGACCGCCGCAGAACAAAAACTGGCGTTTACTTCCATCATCAAAAACGCTTACAGCGGGGATGAAGAAGCTTCCCGCGACGTATTCTGCGAACTTCAGCAGGAACTGTCCGATCTTGCCGCAGAAGAGACGGCAGAAGAAGACGATGTACCGAAAGAACCGCTGTGTTTAACGCCGGATACCCTCAAAGAACTGCTCGAAGAATCCGCCGTTTTGGAAACGGCAGCCGCCGTCATACAAAACGCCTGCCGGGAAGAATTTCAGGACGAAGCGCCGCCTATCAGCCACCTGATCGATGAGAAGGCCGCCAAAGACGGAAGCCGAAAGCGGCAGGAAAAAGAACTGGTACAAAAAGTCGGCGTTCTGGAACAGGAATTAAAAGACGCCCGCATGCTTGCCGGACTTTCCGAAGAAGACGTTCCGGGACTCCCCAAAACTTACGACGTGATCCTTCGTGTCAAACCGGAAAAAGCCGCCCATATCAAATCTCAGATGATCGACGGCAAAAAATGCCTGGTCATTCCGATGGAAGAAAACGAACATGCCGCCATCAACGGTGTCAATACCACGGTCTGACCCAGCCATTTCGCCGCAGATTTGTCCTTGGGAAAGACGGACTACAGAAACATACATACAAGCGGAATCGTAACGATGGACGCCAATGTACTAAGCACAATCCCGTTGGTACAAAGCGTCTCATCTGCGCCGCTTTCTTTTGCCACCAACGTTACAATACTGCCCACCGGCATGGCAAGCTGCAGAATAAATACTCCGAATATTACAGGTTCTACAGAAAACGGCCGGAACAGGACAATCATCAGAATCGGCAAAAGCAGCATTTTGACTGCCGTATAAGCATAGATCTTTCCGTTCGAGAAAATCTTTTTTAAATCCGCCTTTGCAATCGACATGCCGATCAAAAGCATAGACAGTGGAATCGTCGCGTTTCCCATATAATCACAAAAATTTACCGCAGGCGCCGGCAGCGGAATGCCAAACAGAAAAATGATTACGGCAGCCACGGAAGAAATCGTTCCGGGATTGATCATGCGTTTCCACTGGTTCTGTTCCCGGCTGACAACAGAACCGGCGTCTTCCGCCGCCTTTCTTGCCAGGGCAAGACCGTACGTATACAAGATCAGATTATACCCAAGCATATACAGCACAATATAAATCATGCTTTCTTCCCCAAACACTGCGGAAATCACCGGTATTCCCATAAATCCGACATTCGGAAAAATCGTCATCAATCGATACAGCCTTCGCTCGGATTCTGCCGGACGAAAGACCCAGACGTATACCAGTCCCGTCAGAATCAGAATCACATAAAAAAGAGCGACAAAACCCAAATTCCACAGTACAAGTTCTGCATCGCCTCCGGAATCCTTACCCACCACCCCGTAAATAACCAGAATCGGATTTAAGATATTTACGACGATTTTCGAGAGTTTCTGATATGCCGCTTCGTCAAACCATTCTTTTTTCCAGATCCAATACCCAGTCAGCATCATGGCAAACAGCATGAGCATCTGCGCAAAAATCACTTCTACGTTCATTTTCCTACTCCTTTTTCCATTAAGAATCCCCGAACATACAGAAATCTATTCGAATCTCCGGTTTGATTCATGTTTACCGCATCCTTCCCCTGAATGCAGCCGTGTTAAAATCCATGCCAAAGAAATGGTCCATTTCCGCTCAGGAAATGAACCATTGCATACATCAAACGCTGCTTTTTTCACTTTGTTACGCCAATATCATCTGTACGCAGCCGTACATTCCCGCGTCGTTGCCAAGCGTTGCCAGTTCAAAATGCGCATCCAGACAGGAGCTGAACGATTTCTCGCCGTAATATTTTTTCACCCTGTCCGTAATGATGCTCCCCGCTTTTGATACGCCGCCTCCGATAACAAAAACTTCCGGATTTACGACACGGGCAACATTTGCAAGCGCCTCTCCCAACACTTTCGTCATATCGTCCACGATTTCATCTGCCAGCGCATCGCCCGCTTTTGCCGCGTCAAAAATGTCTTTTGCCGTCAGAGGATTTAACGCGCCGATCGAAGACTCTTTCTTTGTCTGTTCCAGTTTTTTCTTTGCCATGCGGACGATACCGGTCGCAGACGCATATTGCTCCAGGCATCCCTTCTGCCCGCAGCCGCAGCATTCCGTTTCTTTGTCGTTGACAATAATATGGCCGATCTCGCCGCCGGCGCCTTTATTGCCGGTTACCACTTTGCCGTCAACGATCACGCCGCCTCCGACGCCCGTTCCAAGCGTAATCAGCACGACGTCCGTATGTCCTTTGCCGCCTCCCTGCCACATTTCACCAAGCGCCGCCACATTGGCGTCATTGCCCACTTTCACCGTAAATCCGGTACGCTCCGTCATCTCTTTTGCCACATTGATCACGTCCCATCCGAGGTTTACACAGCGGACCACCACGCCTTCATTTGTCACGGGTCCCGGAACGCCGATGCCGATGCCCTGGATATCTCCCTTCATAATTTCTTTTTCTACCATTTTCGCCGCAATAAACGCCGCTACGTCCGGGAGAATATTTTCTCCGTTATTTTCTTTTCTGGTAGGAATTTCCCATTTCTCCACCAGTACGCCCGTCGTTTCAAACAGTCCGATTTTGCATGTCGTTCCTCCGATGTCTACCCCAAACCCATATTTTTTCATATGTTTCTTCTCCTTCTCCTTTTATTGCTCTTCCCGGCGCCCCGCCGTTTCGGCGGTTAACTTCCCCGGGGCATTTCATGCGCGCCCGAATATTCGATCGGAATTATGTCCGTATCTGTTTCAAGCGCGTCCTGATTTCAGTATAGAAAAACCTGCGGCGGCTGTCAATCTATAATTCGGGCAAGTTCATTTACTCTTGTGTGCCCAGCGCATCCTCCCGGATCTTCTGATAGAGATCCGCTTCTACATATGGCAGAAATTCCAGCGGAGCCAGCCCCTGATGGCATCGTTCCATAAACGTATGCCAGATCGCCCCCGGATGCGTCGAACCGGACAATCCAGGCAGCTCCGCGGGCATATCGTATCCGACCCAGATACTTGTCGTATAATAGCGCGTATAACCGGCAAACCAACCGTCCTTATTGTCATTTGTCGTTCCTGTCTTCCCGGCGGAAGGCATACCGGAAACGCCGAGTCCCGCTCCCGTTCCTTCCGTGATTGCCGTTGCCAGCATATCCGTCACCATCCGCGCCGCCGTCGTCTTATACACTTTCTTCTCTTCCTGGACGGTCGAGAGCACCTCGTTTCCGTCCGCGTCGGTAATCTTCACGATACAGGTAGGTATCCGGTAATTCCCGTCATTTTGCAGAGCGGCATATGCCGCCGTCATTTCTACCGGAGAAGCCCCGTTGGTCAATCCGCCCAAAGAAGACGTCAAACGTTCGTCGTCCTTTGTGATTTTAGAAAAATTCATCGCTTTCAAATAAGACAGGCCCACCTGCGGCGTCAGTTCTTCCAGCAGTTTCCATGCAATTGTATTTTTGGACCGCGACAGGGCGCTGCGCAGCGTCATTTCCCCGCTGTAGCTTCCGTCGGCATTGGAAGGTCCTTCCTCGATGTACGCATCCGTCACAATGGTATCCGGCGTATAATTTCTCTCGAGCGCAGGCGTATAGGCAATCAGCGGCTTAATGCTGCTCCCGGGCTGACGGTAGCTTTGATATGCCCGGTTTAACGTATATCCGTCAAAATCCTGGCTTCTGCCCCCTACGATCGCACGGACGTATCCGGTTTCGTTGTCAATACAGACTCCCGCTCCCTGCAGTTTGAAAACGCCTTCTTCATTTACCTCCGTAAATCCGGCAAGCTGGCCGTCGACGGCTTCCTGCAGCATTTCCTGCAGCCCAAGATCCATCGAGGTATAAATCCGGTATCCTTCCGTAAACAGTTTTTTCTGGCATTCCGTATAGGCGTCATTATAAGTTTCATTGTATACTTCACGCTCCGCATCGCTGTCAAACTCTGTCTGAAAAACAAACCCTTCCTGCTCCATCAAAAGCCTTATCGCACAGTAATACGTATACGTCTCCACATAGTTGTTTTTCTCATGCTCCGGACGGCTTAACGTAATCTCCTCCGCAATTGCCATTCGATACGCGCCCTGTGTGATTTTCCCGTCTTGGTACATATTTTCCAGGATACGGTCCCGCCTTCCGATCGTATTTTCCATGTTCTTCAGCGGATCGTACAGGGTAGGATTATTGGGAATCGCACATAAAAAAGCAATCTGAGACAGATCCAGATTTTTTACTTCGGTATTAAAATAACCCATGCTCGCCGCCTGGATCCCATAATACCCGCTTCCAAAATATATATTGTTCAGATAAAATTCCAGAATCTCCGTTTTGCTGTATTTCTTTTCCAGTTCGGTCGCGATAAAAATCTCTTCTACTTTCCGCTGCCAGGTTTGATCCTGTGTCAGAAAAATCGTCCTTGCCAGCTGCTGCGTGATCGTACTGCCTCCCTGCGTCACTTCCCCGTTCTCAAGCGCCGCTTTTGCCGCCCGCAGAATCGCCCGGATATCGATCCCGCTGTGCTGATAAAACTTCTTATCCTCAATACTGACGATCGCCGCGCACACATCCACCGGAATCTGATCATAGGTCAGATAATAGACGTCTTTTTCTCCCTTTAACGTGGAAATCGTATTGCCGTCTTTATCATATACGACGCTGGTCTGCGCCGCACAAAATGTATCCGCCGTGGAACTCCGTACAAACCGCACCGCTTCCGACTTCATATTTTTCACCTGCACGGCGTAACCGCCGTAATAGTAATATCCGAGTCCCGCGACAACCAGAAGCATCAGAACAAACTGCAGCTTTACAAAAAACCAGAATACGCGGTATTTTTTCTTCTTTTTCTTCTTGTGTTTCATAGATCTCCTTTATCCCATATACTCTCCCGGTTATTTTACACTTTTTAAAGCGGAAACGCAATGCCAAGACCTGCATAGAAAAAACTGCCCGCACAGTATACGGACAGTTTTTCCGATTGTTTCTTTTTTATTTCTTTTTCACCGTTACTTTTTTGGCAGCCGCAGGGCTGTAAGATTTCCCGCTTTGTACGACTACTCTATAGAAATTCTTTCCCTTCTTCGCCTTCTTATCCGTAAAGCTGGTCTGTTTCGCTTTTAAGGTTTTCACTTTTTTATAAGGACCGTCTTCTTTTGACGCACGGTAAACAAGGTATTTCTTAGCGCCTTTTACTTTTTGAAACGTAATTTTCGCACCGCCTTTTACGGCTTTTATTTTCAGCTTCTTGACCGTGTTCAACATCCTCACGCTCGCTCCTGAGCTGGCGGCGCTGTTTTTATAATTCGGATCGGAGGAAACCGCAATTACGGTATAGATAGAAGTCTTCCCTCCCGGCGCCTTTGCGTCCGTATACGAAGTTCCTGTCACAGAAGCGATCTTTACAGACTGGCGATAAATGTCATAGGAAGTCGCATTTGTTACTTTTTGGAACGTAACGACAACCTCTCCGGTCGCTTTGCTGACCGCTTTTACGCCTGCCGGCGTTTGCAGAGTCTGTATGGTAACGAGTTTTTCCAGTTTTTTCTGCATTTCTTTTAACTCTGCCAGAATAGCCTTAAGGCTTTGCGCCGTTTCCTGTGCATATCCTGCTTCCGATACCGCCGAGACTGCTGTGTTATACTTCTGCATAAAAGCTCTCATGGAAGATTCCGTATACCCGCCTGCGTTGGCAAAAGCTGCCGCCTCTGCAACCGCTTCCTCGAGATCCAGTCCGTTCCGGGCTTTCTTTAACGCTTCGGTACAGGCGATCAATTCCTTTAATTTTGTATCGTCCCGTCCCACCGCGGTCGATGCCGCCCGATATGCTTCTTCAAAATTCTGTTTCATTGCGGCAGAATACGGTTTGCTCTCATCCTGGACCGCTTCTGTATAGGTATTGTCCGAAACGATCACGGATAATTCTTCTTTTCCTTCTGTATATTGCAGCGCTTCCTGTTCAATCACAACATGCACGATACACTCCGCCGTCTTATTTCCGTCTTCCGTCGCAACGGTAACGGTCGTCGTTCCGTCTTTGATTCCTTTGACAATGCCATATTCGTCTACCGCCGCAATTTCAGTATCGGCGCTTGTAAAGGTGACCTGTTTATTTCCTGCGTCTGCGGGAAAAACCTCTGCCGTTAAAAGAGCGCATTCTTCATCCATTCCAATCGTCAGTTCCTCATAATTTAACGCTACACCCGTGACTGCCGATCCGGAAGGAGCCGCAGCATCCTGATACAAAACGTCGAATTTATCCAAAACGGGCGATCCTTTACTATCCGCCGTAAATACCAATTCTCCGGCTCCGGCAGCCGTAATCCGCATTGTAAATTCCGCCGTTCGATAGGTATCTGCCTGTCCTTCCCCATGCACATCCAGGCTGCCGCTTTCTACATTTGTGCCGCTCCAGTTCAGCGCATTTGGGCTGTTCGCACTTCTTCCGCTTCGATAATGCGCCGTTACTTTATAAGTACCTGCTTTCTCTGCGTAAAACGGTAATTTTATTTTGTTTCCGTCTTCAAACCAGTTGACCTCCTGGATCGAACCGTTTTCGGAAATACGAACATAATGATTCGGGTTTTTTGCTTCCGACGCATCCAAAATAAAACGCTCTGCTTCTACTGTTTTTGTCTCCTGATAACCGGACGGAAGTTTGTATGGTTCGTTTTGCGAGTAATTCCCATCCCATCTGACCAGAGCCTGTTTGGCTCTGTATGCCGCGCTGGCAGCCGCTTTTTTTGCATTTTCTGTCGCTATGCCGCTTTCCATAAACAGTTCCAGCTCCCGCAGCGCTTTTTGAAATGCCTCCTTCCCCGCATCTTTATAATCATCCGGATTGACCGCCCTGCATTCATTCAAAATCCGCTCCGGATCTACCGTATAACAAATCGCATGCGTGGAAGAAACCGGACCGATCGCTGCGTCTCCCGAATCCGATCGGATTACAAAATAAAAATCTTTTCCGTCTACATTTCTGTCAATGCTGACCAACCCCGTCAATGTGATCGTCTTAGAAGTCTCTCCTTCCTCAAACAATACAGAACCCGCCAGATGCTTATAATTGACGCCCTGCTCGGCGCCTGCCGACTCGGTCGTATAAGTAATCTCCACACGTCCCCGGCTTCCAAGCGTACGGACAATTTCTACATCTGCCGTCTCTCCGTACAGCAGATTGGTTTCCGCCGGATGCATCGAAAAAATACCGCTGCCGTCCGTATATTCTACCCTGTCGAGGCCAACGATCTTACCAGTGTCTTTACAGACCAATCGAATGGTATGCTCCCCGTAGGGCAGCTCGTTCGTCTGATAAAGAATCTGCCGCAATTGCGCCGAAGAAGCGTTCGTATCCACCGTCTCCTGCAACTCGTTATCCAGATAAATGTCAACCCTGCCGTGGTTTAATGCTTTTCTTCCGAGTACCCATGCTTTTACCCCTGTAAACGTAAACTGCGCAGAATTATTCTGTTGGTCTGTATACTGGTAAGCTCCGTTATTTTCGGACGTCCATTCGCCTGTTTTCACGGCGTCTTTCATGGTAATTGTTTTCAGATTCTCCGGAAGCTTCTCTTTCCCTTCCGCTTCCATCTCAAAATCCTCTACCGCCTTAAACACGCCGACGTCATTAATCATCGGGGTGGAATGCGCCGAAAGAATGTTGATGCGGACAGCTGTTCCTTCTACAGGCGTCCTTCTGCATAAACGTTTGGAAGAAATTGTTTTTCCGCTGCCGAACGCCTGCCAGTCTCCGTTCACGTCTTTATATTCGACGGAAAAAGAAGAAATGGTCTGGCCTTTCTGGATATACTCTTCGATCGATACGACGTCAAATACTTTATGTCCGCCCAGATCGATTTCCAGGCTGCCCGTCGTCTCTCCCTCTGCCGGAGCCCAATAGGTAGTATCGTATGTTTCCCCTTCCGGTATTTCGTCCAGGACGTTATTGGGCGAAAACGCTTTCGAATTTTTCCATACGGAAGTTGCGGATATCGTTACGCCGTCTTCTTTTGTAAGATCGTCCCGAAATGTATTCTTTATATTTTCGCCGAATTGTTTGAACCGGTTCAGCTGCAGTTCTCCTACGGAACCGGTCTTATTCGGAGAAAGATTTAACAGCAGCACGGCTCCGTGACCTACGGAATTAAAATAAATATTTCCCAGCTGTTTTGCCGATTTTACCGAACTGTCCGGATTATTCTCTGTCCAGAACCATCCGGACAGCATTCTTACGTCAACCTCCGGAACCGACCAGCAGTCGCCGTCGGGCTTACCTATGATTCCGCCGTTTTCCCTTGGAAACAGCGATGTATCCTCATAATTTTCACCCGCGATGAGTTTTGCCCAGGTTTCGTCCGCCGCCCACCCGGCTTCGTTTCCGATCCAGTGAATGCCGCCCGTACTTCCCAGTTTGACCGTCTCTCCGTTTACCTCCGGCTTGCCGGCTTTATGCGTTCCGAAAATCTGGCAGTTTGGATTCGTGCCCCGGATGGCTTCAAATATCCCAGGCCAGGTAAACGTCTGTGTATTGCTGCCGCCTCCCTGAGCGCCGTCCATCCACCATTCGACAAAACGGTCGGAACGCCTGTTAGGATGATTATTTCCGTATTTGTAGACAGGATTTCCGTTCTCATCCTTCAGCTCATTTCCGTTCGCGTCTTTTTTTACCGCCGTGCAGATTTCTTTGATCTCATCCTGATATAATTTATCATAATCCGTATATCCCGTAGAATTCGGTCCGTTATTATTGTCGCCAAAGCAGCCGTAATGATCTTCGTGGATATCCCAGGGCGACAAATAACATCCCATATCCAGATTATACTTGGTACATGCGTCTGAAAGCTCTTCTAAAATATCTCCGCCGTACGGTGTGCTTCCGATATCATAATCCGTCAGCGCGCTGTCCCACAATCCAAATCCGTCATGATGTTTTGCCGTCAGTATCATTCTGTTAAAACCGGCTTCTTTTACCGTTTTTACGATTCGTTCCGCGTCAAACTTCTGCGGCGCCTTAAGTTTAAATATATCGGCGGGTTTCCTGGTTCCGTAAGATTCTCCCCACTCCACATTATTATATGTATTGGGTCCGAAATGGCAGAACGCCGAAAGACCCGTTTTCATATAGTGCAGCTGTTCCTCATTCGGCAAAGCTCCCCAGGCATCGGGTTCCTCTGCTTTTGTATCGCTTAACTGATCGTCGGTTACCTTTGTTTCCTTTGCCGCTCCGTACGCATTCTGCGGAACAAAAACGGCAGAGATCGTTATGCCCGCTGTAATTGCCAGGGACAAAAACCTCTTCCAATTACCCATTCATTTATCCTCCTAAAATTCTTCTGTAAAATCTTATATCGATATTATTTTATTACTTTTCACAAAAATTATCAATATAAATGCCATCTTTGCTCTATCATACACAAATCTTTTTTTGCTTCCTGCCGAAAAGCAGCACATTTTTTCATAAATTTTACGTTTTTTCCAAATATTTTGTACAATTTCTCCATAAGCAAATTAAAAAAAGCCCCGGAAATTTCAATTAAATTTCCGGGACCGCCGCCGTTACTGCTCCATCTGCCTGCCCAAAAAGCCTGCTGCCGTAACGGCCAGCTTATGTTCCGTATCACCCATCGGATGTTTCTCATTTTTGTCGGAAATCACAACCGCTCCGATCGCATCTCCCTGGCAGATGATCGTGGCCACTGCCTGCGAACACAGTTCTCCGGTATCGTCCAATGTAATCTTTACAAACCCCTCGTCTTCTTTATTCGCCACAAAATCTTCCCGGTTTTCAATGATCCCTTCCATCTGCTTGCTTAAAGGTTTCCCGTCAAATTCCTTTTTTCCGCTGCCGGCGACGGCTACTACGTGATCTCTGTCCGTAATACAGACCAGATTCCCGGTCGTCTGAGAAAGGCTTTCCGCATACTGCCCTGCAAACTGGCTTAACTCTCCGATCGGCGAATATTTTTTTAAGATTATTTCCCCCTGCCGGTCCGTAAAAATCTCCAGCGGATCACCTTCCCGGATCCGCAGCGTCCTGCGGATTTCCTTCGGCACTACTACTCTTCCCAAATCGTCTGATTGTGTCAAGTCCTCACAAAACATTTTTTTAAATTTCTGAAAACCCGCATAAACACTGGATTTCCAGAAAATCCCGAAAGAACACTCATACCCAAAATAAAGCTGCCCCATGTGATATAATAAGACAAATTTTGTCCTTATGGAATATTTTCAAACGAGAGGTCAAACTTCCAATGAATATCAATCTCTTTTCCGACATATACAATCACTTTCTCGATTGCATCGTACATCTGGATCCGCATCTCACCCTCTTCCTTTGCCAGCATATCCTCAGATGCCTTTAGCGCCTGGTTTTTTTGCTCCTCGCCCTTCTGCTGTCTGATTATTTCCTCTTCCTGCTCCTGCAGCTTTGCAAGCTGTGCCTGTAATTCCTCCTTCTGCTGCAATAATTGGTTTTTCTTTTTCAGGAATACCTCTTTATCAAATTTGCCGTCGCGGTATTGCTCATACAAGGTCAGGTTTTTGGAAGTGAACCCATCCAGGTTTTTCTGGATACTCTGTCCCGCATTTCTGCAATCCTCGAGCGGATTTGACTGCGGCTGGGATTTTAGCTTTTTATATCTTTCATTCATCAACATAAGCTGCGCCTTATACGCCGCCAAAACTATTTCCTCAATTTCCGTGCGGCTCCATCTGACCTGGCAGCATGGCGAATCCGTGCGGTAAAGCTTGGTTGAGCAGGAATAGTATTCATCATTGCCGAATGTTTTCCGCAGCCGCCTGCCGCAATATGCGCAATAATAGACACGGTCAGAAAGGTCACCCCGCTTCGCTCCTTTGTAATTCACTTTCCGCAGCTTTGCATTGGCGGCCTCATATTCCTCATGTGTCACAATTGCCTCGTGTCGGTTCTCCACAACCACCCATTCCTCCGGCTTGCATTTGCGCTGGACAGACGCCCGTATCGTTTCATTTTCACATTTAAAATTCACCATGGCGCCCGTATACTTATATTCCTTAATAATACGCAAGACCGCTTGATGGCTCCACATGGCGTCACTGTGCATCTTCCTGTTCACCTTCTTATACTCCATCGGCGTAGGAACCTGTTTTGCATTCAGCATTGCGGCTATTTCCGTGGATTTCATTCCGCCGATTGTAGCTTCAAAAATCTCCCGCACAATTGGAGCCGTTACCGGATCCGGAATCATCTCATGTTTCACACCCTGTTTCTTCTTATACCCATAGGGGCAATGTGTCACATACTGTCCTCTTGACATTTTAAGGTGCATGGCAGACTTTACTTTTTCAGAAAGATCCTGGCTGTACCGCTGATAAATCAGATTACGGAACGCCACATCAATTCCACCGGTTGTCCCCATATAGCTCTTACTGTCATAATGGTCATTGACAGATATGAACCGCACACCCAGAAAAGGGAAAATATGCTCCAGATAGTCCCCTACCTCCAGATAATTTCTTCCAAACCGGGATAAATCCTTTACAATGATACAGACAACCTCTCCGCTTCTGACCTTCTCAATCATACGCTGAAATTCGGGTCTGTCAAAGTTGGTTCCCGTATATCCGTCATCCACAAACTCTATGACCGGAAGATTGCTTAAATCCGTATGCTCTTTCCTATACTGCTGAATCAACAGGCGCTGGCTGTGGATACTGTCGCTCTCATCCTTCCATGAATTGTTCCCTATATCCACATCATCCTGAGAAAGCCTCAGGTATGCAGCGATACACCTCATCATACATCATGCAACCTCCCTTCGTATACGTTCGCACTCCTGCAGCAGTTCCTCAAACTCATTCATATAGCGGAATTCAATGGATATGCTGTTGTCCGCATACAGCTTGATCTCTTTTACGATGGCTTCCATCATGGCAGGGTTCAGTGTCTGTGCCTTATAATATTTCGAAATCAGCTGTTCCCACTTCTTTTCCCCCTGAGCCGCCTCGCTTGCCTTGCCCCGGATACTTTTCAATTCCAAAAGCTCCTTTTCCAGAGAATCTATTTCTTCCTGATAGCGCATCTTCGCATAAAAATATTCATCCTGCGTCAAAATCCCTTCTTTCAAATCCGTATAGAGGGCTGTGCAGAGGCCCTTTCGCCGGTCAATTTCCTTTTGAATGTCCTTGACCCTCGAAATCGGCGCTTCCTGCTTTGCTGTTTCTTTTTCCTGTGCAATCAATTCCTTCAAGATTTTCTGCGTATCCATGAATATCTCCATCTGCTTTCGGATTGTCGCAAGAACTGCCTCATCCAAATCTGCCGCCCGGATATTCTTCTTTGGACACGCCAGACGCCCAAGCTCAATATTCTCCGGACATTTGTAATTGTAGTAAACCACGGTTCCGTTCCGCTTAGAGGTATTGTACGCATGAACCTGCTTGATGACCCGTCCGCAATCTGCGCACCGCAGCAGTGAGCCATACGGATTTTCCCGTTTCGGAAGGTTCGCATATTTTCCATGCGATTCTTTTGCCTCCCGGCTCTTCCTGGCTGTGACTTCCTGTACCCTTTTCCATAGTTCCGGACTGATAATCGCTTCATGTGTATTTTCCACTAGATCCCACTCCGATTCCTCTGTCCAATGAAATGGGATTCCTTTATAAAGACAGCTGGCGCTGCGCCCTTGGGCCAGGTTCCCAATATACACAACATTCTTCAGCAGATCTGAAAGAACATGACGGCTCCAGAGAAGCCCGGACCCCTTCTTGTTATTATTTGTGATGATCCCACGCTCATACCGAAGCCGTCCCGGTGACGGGATATCCCGTTCATTTAATATTCTGGCGATTGTATTGATACCATCCCCTTTTGCCCTTAATTCAAAAATCTCAACTACAATTGGCGCAATCTCCTGGTCTATAATCAGATGGTTCTTAGCTTTCGGATCCTTCAGATATCCATAGGGGGCATAATTTCCAATATATTCGCCGCGCAGACGCTTTTGTTTCATTGCCGTACCCACTTTTCGGGATATATCTTTGGCATAGACGTCATTTACCACATTTTTCAAAGAAGCTCCCAATTCATCGCCAGACGTCAGGGAATCACTGTCATAATGATCATTCACAGCAATAAACCGGATTCCCAGGAATGGGAACACCTTTTCAATATAGTCTCCGGCTTCTACATAATTACGCCCCAGACGCGACAGGTCTTTTACCACAATACAGTGAATCCTGCCATCTCTTGCATCCTGCAGCATCCGGTTAAACTCCGGACGTTCAAAGTCTGTACCAGTAAATCCGTTATCCATATAAATATCCGTCAGCATCAAATATGGTCTTGCGCTGACGTATTCCATCAACAGATTTTTCTGGTTCTCCATGGAATCCGCATCCTTTTTGCCATTATCCTCCACAGAAAGGCGAAGATAGATGCCAGTATGGTAAATCCCTGCCTCCTTGAAGCCCTCCGCTTTCTCTGTTCCTCTCTTACGGGATACACGGGCCATTTACACCACCTCCAATCCTGGAAATGGGATTGCCCCTTTCGCCGCCTTCTTTTGTTCCTGTTCTTCCAGAAAAGACATAATATTCGCAAACTGGTCACGCTGGCGGAATACCACTTCAATCTCAGCGTTTTCAAAAATGTTAATCCGCTCAATCAGGTTGACGACAATAATCCTGGAGATTTCTGAAATATTCTTATATTCCCGGAACCCCGACAGCCAGCTCTGCTGCTTCTTAAGTCCGTGCTGGATGCCGGATTTGTCACTGGTCAGCTGTTCTATCAGCTGTTTTGCTGTATCTATCCGCTCCATGAACTCTTCTTTTAATGTCAGAAACTCTTCTTTTGTTAAAATACCTGCCCGGAGATCTTCATACACTCCAAGCCGCAAAGCATTGTTTTTCTCAATTACCTGGTTCTGATACTCAATGTTGGCGTCAATCTTTTTGATTTCCGCTTTTTCCCATGAAAGGGCTTCGATTTGCTGCATGGCACGATCCATATCCAAAATCACTTCGATTTGCCGCTGAATCGTTGCCAGAACTGCTTTATCGAGAACATCCTCCCGTATGCTGTGCTTGCTGCAGACATCGCGGTTTGCTTTATTTGCACTGCACACATAGTAGACATACCGCCTGCCGCAGCTACCCGCGGTTTTCCGGACGGCAGGCGCCCCGCAATCCCCGCAAAAGATACGCCCGCAATAGGGATGCACCTCTCTCTTTTCGGAACTAGCGCGGGTATCTTCACGGAGCAGCTGCTGTACCAGGTCGAACTGAGGCCGGGAGATAATTGCATCATGGCGGTCTTCCACCCGTACCCATTCGCTTTCGTTTTTATAGATGAATTTCTTTGTCTTATAATTGGGCGTTGTGCGTTTTCCCTGCACCAATACCCCTACATATACCTCGTTTTTCAGTATCCTCCGTACAGCCACATGGCTCCAGAGCGCTTTTCCATTTGTTTTAAATTCCGTTTTAAACTTGCTTCCCCTGGCTTTCTTGTATTCCATAGGGGAAAGAATACCAAGTCCGTTCAGCTTGTCGGCAATCCTGTTGGGGCTTAAACCCTCAACTTTCCATTTAAAAATGTCCCTGACAACCTCCGCAGCATCTTCGTCCACAATGAGCTGGTTTTTATTCTCCGGATCCTTCTTATAACCGTACACGGCAAAGTTTGAGATAAACTCCCCGTTCTTGCGCTTTACATCCAAATTGCTGCGCACTTTAATAGAAATATCACGGCTATAAGAATCGTTAATCAGATTCTTAAAAGGAATGACAATGCTGTCTGCACTGCCGGCCGCCCTTGTATCAAATCCGTCATTTATGGAAATAAACCGAACGCCCAGCTGGGGGAATATTTTTTCGATATATTTTCCACATTCAATATAGTCTCTTCCGAATCTGGATAGATCCTTAACAATGACACAGTTGACGCTGCCTTTTCGCACATCATCCATCATGCGCTGAAACTGGGGCCGGTCAAAATTTGTGCCAGTCCGTCCATCATCCTTATACTCATCGTAGAGTTCCATTTCCGGATGTTTTGCCAAAAACGCCATCAAAAGCTCTCGCTGATTATGAATGCTATTGCTCTCCGACTTTCCGTTTTCGGCAGAAGAAAAATCGCCATCATCCTTCGACAAGCGTAGGTAGATGGCGACCTTAAATAATTGGTCCTGTATTTGCTTCATAGCGCCACTCCTGTCTGTGTCTTATGAAAACCAAAAACAGGTTTTCATAAGCATGTATAACGGAAATCCGTATAAACAGCAAGGTGTTCACTGATTTTGTCCACACTCATTATAGCATAGGTCCTTCCAAAATCCAGCCGTTTTCGTGGATTTACCGCAGGTAATTGTTTCCATGCATCTGCCAAATGGCATAGAGGTATACCCCCTGGGTATTTCCATTACATAGATGCTATCATTTCACGGAAGCTATCATCCAATGACTGTGCTTTATCTGCATAGGAAACACGAACCTTTACATCACCTACGCGAAAACAATACGGGTTCTTAATCTGTTCAACATATGACCGCACCCTTTCTTCAGTTGAAAGACTGCAATCGACTTTAACGTCCCTGATATCAACAAGATCCGTAAGATTTGATATTTGATTCGTACTATCTTTCATAATGGCTGATATTCACCTCCATCTCTTACCTTCCTAAAATATTCTTACCATTATTTTCCTTGTTTATTCAAAAAATGCCTCAAGCTCTGCCTGCCACACAATCGGATAGCCGCTCCTCAGTCCAAGATCGTAGAGTTGAAAGCTATATATTTGCAATGTCCCGCTTTAACTGCTCATATATGATTTTCCTTCTGAACTTTTGTGCAAAAACAATATGATATTTACAATTCCACTTCGTATATGATAAATTATTACTATCCATATGGATAACCTCCTTTGTCCTTAATACGGTTGGCGAACCTGCCATAGCCTTAGCAGGTCCACTTTTGCCATTACTGAAACAAATCGAGATTGTCAAGCATCTGCGCAATATCGTCTTCCATTGTTTCCGGGATTTTATCCTGTGGGACATCTGCCTGAATTTCGGTTAACTGCATCTTGGCAATATGTTCTTCTACTATCTGCCGTATCATCTGTTCCATCCTATCCCGATTATAACCGGAAGCGACTTTCACTTCTATTTTACCATGCGCCTTTTGTAATTCCGGGCGGGACGCCAGATACTCATTCAGCACGTCCACCATAACGGCGCTTTTTTTGTTGCCCAAGCTTTCCAGGAATTCCCCTACCCGGATCTGTTCCTCTGAATCAGCCCCAAACTGAAGGGTAAAACGATATTTTCCATCTTTTTTCACTACGCATCCCTCCGCCCATTACTCGGTAGGGCGAAGGGAAAGCTGTTTCCTTGCCAGCATTTCATACCCAAGGGCATTCGCATTGGCGGATTCCACAAAATCAGCTTTTGCCACCAGCCGCGACGCCTCAAAAAACGGGCGAAGCAGGATGCTGCCCCCTCCGATAAATACAGCGGGATTCGCACGCAGATCCACCTGAAGCTCGCGCAGGCGGTTCAAAATATCATTTGCATGCTGCTTTGCCGCCTCATAGATTGCCGTTTTCACGTCATCCGGAAGTATGACACTGTCTTCGCCCCGCAGCACAGCCGTGATATGTTCATCGCTGATCAGCATATCGTGCAAGGCGCCGACTTTGCGAATGATTTCGTTATTCATCGTAATAATGCCAGTCTCAAGCGAACGGCAGAACTGAAGGTCCGGCTTGCCATTCTGAAGGAGCAGCACGTCTGTCGTATAACCGCCTACGTCAATAATGAAAATGCGGAGCGTATGCACAACCAGGCTGCTCTGCGGCACTACGGCGGCATATGCCTGCGGAAATACCATAACACGGTTGATCATCACCGTATAGGGCTTGTCCTTATACGCAAATGAAACGATTCCCCGTTTGAAATAACCGGCAAACTTATCTTTCAGTATACCATAATGTTCAGGCGGGAGGCCGACTGCTAACTGGATCTGTTCCAGCGGGGAATAATACCCGGACCGTTCCATTTCCTTCGCTATGGCAAATAAAGACAGAATAAAATAGCGGTCATCACAGGTTTTATCCCTCATATAACTTAACCGCTGCCCGCTCAAAGTCCAAAATTTTCCGTCATACTCCAATATCTCTTCTGCCATTGGCGGCTTGGCCGTATGTTCGGAAAGACCGGATACAAATGAGTCATTCGGCGTTTTTATGGCATAGTTGCCATGATCGATGGATACCAACATAATAAAACCTCCTGAATTTCAAAAATATTTTCTATGCCTATGAATAGAAAAACAGTTTCCATAAGTAGATAACCTATATAATCATTACACGGTTTAATATACGCATTTACAACCAAAATACGCATTATAAAAAAGAAACATACAAAAAAGCAGCTAATCATCAAAGACTAACTGCTCTGGATCCTGTATTCGTTATAAGTGGCTGTCGGTATCCCTTGCACCATATATCAGGCGCCGAACCTCCATCACATCGCCAATCACCACATAATAGACAACATAATTTCTCACATAAATTCGATAATAAGGATGGTCACGCTTTTTTGCAGAACGGTATGGCTCAAAGGCAACAGGATTATCCAGCCTTTCCAGGATAGCGGACTCCACATCATCAATCAGCCGAAGCGCCGCATCCTCATTTTTCAAAACATTCGTAATATAATTCGCCGTACTGATTAAATCCTGCTCAAATATCGGCAAATACCGGAGCTGATAGGGTTTATTTTCCATACACCGCACCCTTTGCATTACGGAAGACTGTTTCATGGGAAAGCCTCTCTTCCGATATAGCCGCCTGCCGGTCAGCTTCATCAAGTTTCATTTCAATACTGTCTGTCAGGCCTGCATACTCCTCCAGGCTTAAAACTACCATCGCGCCATAACCGTTCTTTGTAAGGTAGACCGGCTCCCCATTGTTTACGATGGTCTCAATCTCCGGGAATTTATTTCTAAGGTCAGAAACAGGCCGAATCTGTATCATGTTTAAGCACTCCTTTCTCGTTACTTATTCTATCCTAATTTTATCAGAATATTATCAAAAGAGCAATCTTTACTTCATACTCCATCCACATTCGTATTCTGTCCAAAAGGCTTTATAAAAAAATCTTTGCCTGGGAATGACAGAGGGGATGCCGCAAAAACGACGTCCCTCTATCTCCGACCCACTAACTAAATTGAATTTATTAACTTTCTCTTCATCAAACCCAAGGTTAATATAATAATTTTGATACGCACTTTTTTCAATATCGTTTGAAAAGCCAATCGGCATAGTTATTTTTCATGACCAATCGTAAAAAACTCGAAAATAAACGTACCAGAATTCGAACCGCGGAAAATAAACGTATCCCTGTTGGTATATAAATTGAAAAAATTGCTGTATTTAAAACAAACATTTTTTAAGCAAATGCCGTTTCCGGGCGCAGAAAACGGCGATTTCGTATTTTTTATTCGGTGGGCAAGTACCACAATGATTTTTTATCAATATCTCTTTCTTCTTTCGTAAATAAAAACTACTGCAATTACCAGCAAACTTAAACCGAAAAGCCATATCTTTGTGGAATAATTGCCTTTTCCCATTGAGAACAAATAGAAAATACTATCCTCTGATACATTCCCCAAAGAATTTAAAAGAAAATATCCGATTGACGCCAAGTAACCTGCAATAACAGAATTGCTGAATATGGCTGCTGCAAATCCAAAGCTCCCCAATGCCATTGCGCTTATCACTGTTCCCGCCACATAAGGCATAAAGGGAAATATACAGTTTTTCCATACCATAATTCCAGAGAACAGGCATACTATCAGAATTAGCAGCAGCATTGACATGATGAACCGCAGCAATAAGATTTTCCAATGAGGAATTTTCTTTGTGCAAACTACGTCCTGTATTGCCTTAGACTGTTCTGGAGCAGACAGCGGAGCTATGAGAAATATTCCTGTTAGTATTACAGCCTGTTCCAAACATTCCGCAGAACGAACCATATCTAAATTTGCAATCCCCCTTAGTAAAGGAATTATCAACAAATAAACAATAGCCAAAAATAAGTTATTTCTTACTGCCAAAAGAAAGTTTGTCCTGCATATGTCCAAAAAATCTGTGATAGAAATTTGCCGCATTTATTTTTCCTTTCCGCTTAAACTTAAGAACCCATATGGACAGAATGACAAATAGAATACCGATTCCCGCCATAAGCAGCCTGTTCGTACAAATCATTTGAAATTCATCTTGTATTATTTCATAGCCACGCAATGTATTGTGTCTTATCATGAAAGTCGCTGCTTTCGTGTCCCCTGACAGTCCAGTTACTCCCTTATCAACCATCCACCAAAGGAATTGAATGGCAATTGCAATCGGAGAGTCTGTGAGCAAAGTGAAAAATATTCCGATTGCGGATACCGCCATGACCTCTGGCAGAAGCCACCATAAAATGTATTTGATATACGCAAAATAGTCTACTGAAATACCTTTCTTAGCGCCAAATGATATAAGCGGCACAAGAGATTCCAAACTTAACAGCAAAACAGGCAGGAGAACCATAGTGATACTTGCCAAACATCTCAAAACCACCAGCTTTGCCGAAGATATTTTTTTGCTGTAAATCAATTCTGACGCATTTCCCATGCGGTCTTTCATCCATATAAGCACTACCAAAAATATAGGGTACAAGCCCAGTTCCAATCCCATATAATCACAAAATAACCGTGCAAAACCGCCCGCCACTTTATCCTTATTGATTGTCTGGTTATATTCCTCACATGCTTCCTCATAAGTCATTTCAGACATGCCAAAATAGGTAATCATCATTTCGGGGGAATACCGTGAACCGTTTTCCCCTATCATATTTTCCATTTCCTGCATTAGCTCTTTGAAATGTTCATACGTGACCCGTGATACAAAATGCTTATATTTATCATCTCCGCTTTCTGTGTCTGCCCTGTTTCCCATCACCGTATTCAAATTTCCATTTTCATCAACACTCATTGCATCAAAGGAAATAATTGTGCCTGTGACTGCCGGAAAATAATCTTCTGGCAAATCTTTTAATTGTTCTTCCGTCAATCCCGTTATTTCACAAAGTATTTCAAGTACACGTTTTTGCTCATCATCGCTAAGTGTAATCGCTTTATAGTATCCAAGGGGATATGTGGCGTAACGATTGCTTTCATATTCTGACAGCAACGCCCTTGTAACGCCCATCATGATTGCCGCCGGGTCATCCTCTGAAACTTTACTGCCAAAGTAATCATCCTCCTCGGATGGTTTGGACAGTAATGAGCGTTCAAAACCTATATCTGCCGGGGGAATACCCTTTTCCCAATTGATTTCTGTTTTAGTCACTCCCCGAAAATTCTGGAACCAGCTAAAAACCAAAATAGCGATAAAGAAATAATAAATCACGCTTTCTGCAATCTTTTTACACTCTTTCAAATATAACTTCATCGTTCTATCCCTCCCTTAAGTCTGGCTTAACAGATACATATACCCATCTTCCAACGTAGGGGGGTTGAAGCATATATTTTTCTTCTGGCTCCACGTCTGACAATACCCTGTACTGTGTGCCTGACTGTGAAGAAATGATATTTAAGACAGCATACTTTTCCTTGATCTGTTTATCTTGCTTTTTTGCCGCTGAAATAAGATAAACTTTTCCCTCTGCCTGTCCCGCCAGTTCTTTTGTGCTGCCATTCCATATCATTTTCCCATTGTTCAATACTCCTATATTTTCACAACACGATTCCACATCCGAAGAAATATGGGTGGAAAGAATCACGATCCTGTCTTCTGCAAATTCACTTAACAGATTACGGAAACGAATACGTTCCTCTGGGTCAAGCCCTGCTGTCGGTTCGTCAACAATAAGGATTTGCGGGTTATGTAACAGTGCCTGGGCAATCCCCAGCCGTCTTTTCATCCCACCCGATAAAGCCTTTACTTTCGTCCTCATATCTTCTTTTAGATTTACCTGTTCAAGTAATGCCAATATTCTTTCTCTTCGGATTTTATCTGGAATTTCCGACAGCAGCCCAAGGTAATCCATTGCGCCATAAACACTCATACCTCTGTAAAAAGAAAAATCCTGCGGGAGATAACCTACGATTTCCCGTATGTTACCAGTTTCTTTGATTGGGATACCATTCATACTGATTTCCCCGCCTGACGCTTCCGAAAGCGTCGCCAAAATTCTCATTAGGCTTGTTTTTCCTCCGCCATTTGGCCCAAGAAGCCCGTACATTCCAGAATGGATCGTAACAGATACATGTTCAAGGGCTGTCTTTTTTCCATAGTTTTTGGAAAGATTTCTTATTTCAATTTCATTGTTTTTGCCGTATGGCACGTGTGCCCGGCTGGGTATAAAGGTATCCTTTCGAATTTCCATAAATACAAAAACCTCCTATCTGTGTTGTAAGGAGATTTTATAATAGAAAAGCCAATTTTCCGAAAAGGATATTAAAAAATTTTCAATTTGGCGGTTACACATGCCCCCTTTTCTTTCTGATTTCCGACATACAATAAACCGCCATGTTTTTCACAAAGTATCTTACATACGCTCAGTCCTATCCCAAAATGCTGTTTTTCCTTATCATTACTGTAAAATACAGTAGTTGCTTTTTCCAAATCTGCCGCTGAAAAACCTTTCCCATCGTCCTTTACGGTAAGAGTGAGAAAATCTTTTTCGCGTGAAAGATTTATGCTTACTTGTTTTTCTGCATATCTTAATGCGTTCTGCAGGAGATTTTCTAAAATCCGAAAAAACACACCCTTATCTATTTGAATTTTGTCCACTGTAATATCGTTTGAAAGAATGATTTCTTTATTTCCCGCAAGCTGCCGCACATTACTTCTTAATTCATTCCATAATAGCTTCCCATTTTCAGACCGTTTTTCAATTTCAATATTTTCAATCTTCTCAATATCCCGAACGCTCTCCACATATAGCTCCAAACGGTTTACCGCTCCCTGCATAGATGATACCGTATCGAAAAGCATATCTTCCGTAAGCTTATCCTGTGGGATATTTTTCTCTAAATAGTCTAAATATCCTTTGAGGACGGTAATCGGCGTTCTTAAATCATGGGATACCGAAGCATTCAATAATTTCCTTTGTTCTAAGGATTCCCACAACGCTTTGTGTTTTTGCCGAAGCTCCCTGCGCATTTTTTCCATAGAACAGCATAACCGCCCTAACTCATCATCACTGTCATATTCAATGTGAAAGTCAAGATTATCCTCCTGTATTCTTTCTACGCCATTCTGTAGCTGTGTGATAGGCTCCCGAAGCTTCTTTCGGTAATATACCGCCGCAGCCGCCCCAATCCCGACAGCAATATAAAAAACAGGCAGACCAACCATAGCAGCGTAAGAGCCATAATAGACGACAGTATCCCACCTGCTTAAAGGCTGCCATGTGATATTGTTGTTATCAATATCCAAAATATAATTGCCTGTGTTCTCATCCACCTGAAAATCAGGGGAATTTATCGTCATATACCGTTTCTTTAATATTTCATGCTGCACTTGGTTTGCCGCAAGGATAGTGACAGACGATAACAGGGCAGTCACACATATCGTAATGAAAAAAGTACCTGCCATAGATGTTTTGAGCGGCCTTGTTTTTATTTTGCCCATTTATAACCAACTCCCCATACTGTTTCAATATAGTTTTTATCCGTATAAACTGACAGCTTATTCCGTATCTTTCGGATATGTTCTTTTACTACAATGCTATCGCCCTCGCCATGATATCCCCAAAGTTTTTCATAGATGGTTTCCCTGTCAAAAACCATGCCTGCATTTTGGGAAAGAAAACGGATAATCTCAAATTCTTTATTTGAGAAGTCTAACTGTTCCTTACCATAAAATACCGTTCGGCTATTGTAATCAATCATCAATTCTTCATCAAACCTTAGATTTTCTGCTGTGCCTTTTCTTTCTTCACGCCGAAGGTGTGCCGAAATTCTTGCCAATAATTCATCCATGCGAAAAGGTTTCGTAATATAATCATCCCCGCCGACAGACAGCCCCTTTATCACATCCCGTTCCGTTACCCGTGCTGTCAAAAAAATAATCGGGCAGGATATATGCCCCCTAATAAGCTGGCACAATTCCAATCCGTCCATTTCTGGCATATTGATATCCAACAATATAATATCTGGTATTACGTTTAATAGTTCTAACGCTTTTTTTGCATTTTCCGCCGTATATACGGAAAATTCTTCTCCTAAACATTTTTCCATCATGGATAATATCATTTCTTCATCATCAATAATCAGTATCTTGTATTTCATAGGCAATGCTCCTTATCAGTGAATCCCTTTATTGTAGCCGATAAAAGACAGATTTTCGACAATTTCATGCCAGGCGATTACTAATTATACCCGTTATTCCCACTGCTATCAACAGCATTGCATACGGACGGCAGGAATCACTTTCTACTGCAAAAAAACCGGCCTCTCAGCCATAATTTTGCTTCCTTATCTGAAAGATGCACCTCCTGACTGCCCCTTGCTGCTTGTACCAGCTCTATTTTCGAACCTTTCCCGGCAATCCCTTTGGATATGTAAATCATCTCTGTCACCTCTTGTCTTTTTACTTACATTACACGGTACGCCAAAGATAATTACAACAGGTACATTAGGGCAATGCAGAGCCCTATCACTACCACAAGGCAACCGAGCAGCGCTGCTATCTGTTTGACGATTGAAGGGTCGATCCCCTCCCGCTGCC
Organism: Lachnospiraceae bacterium; assembly: GCA_011959925.1. GTDB lineage: Bacteria > Bacillota > Clostridia > Lachnospirales > Lachnospiraceae > Roseburia_B. The sequence goes on along the minus strand of BLMD01000392.1, from coordinate 3,235 downwards.
TTCCTTCATTCATTGGCAGAATATCATCATAATAGCCGTCATAATCATCTGGCGCACAGGCGTGACCGCATATGGGAACATCCATTTTCTGGAAGCAAGGAAGTCGAACAGGTCTTTTTAATGACAATCCGTGTCGAACACTATAATATTATCCGCCTATGGCTTGAGCTTTATGATAAAAAGACGCCGGAAGAAATGACCAAACTTATATCAGATGCGCTCGCACTATTCAATCACTTTAAATAAAAATATCTGGGCAAAAGAAAAATAGAGGAATAAGTCCCTCTGTTACCTCGCAGGGATTACAGCTTTGTGATTGCGCACCGCCTTTTGCGATCCATGACGCCGATATGATTTTATTTTGTTGTAGGGAACTGCATATTGGGAATATCCAGATATGCAATAAGGAGAAGAAGATTTCTTATTTTCCTCTATACGCATCCCTCCATCTTATACATGAGGATTATTCTTATCACCCTATTGCCAGGTGGTTCTCCCTTAAATCCCCATACCATTTTTTATGGTAAGGACATTGTAAAACTAAACTGTCACAGAAATGTCCGAGCCTATCATCCGATCAGCTTAAAAACAGCCTGAATTGTTACAAAGCTCGGACATTTCAAAATTTTTTGTCAGTATCCATGTGTCACTGCTGCAGCTTTATGGTATCCACAATGGACAATTGCCCGATTCTTTTGATTGGCCGCCGAATCGCCAACGCCGCAGATCCAAAACATAACATGACGATCAGCAGCAGAGAGGCAACCGGAAGCTGCCAGGTTGTTCCCCATTTATCTGCAATCAGAAACTGAAACATCATCTTATTCAACGGCAGGCCCAAGACGCAACCGGTGACACATCCCAATACTGCATAGGTGGCTGCCTCTGCAGCAATCATCTTGTAGAGCTGCCCGGCTCCCATCCCAATGGAGCGCATTACGCCATACTGTCTGGTCCTTGCCGCCACACTGGCATTCATACTGTTAAAGATATTGAATACGGTGATCAGCGCAATGATAAGCAGGAACCCATAAATAAACACTGCACCTGTATAGTAGGAACTCTGGGATTCCGAATTTGACAGCCGTTTATCTGCAATGGAGACATCAGATGGAAACAGGCTCCGTATTGCCGATACCGTCTCATCCGTGCTGCTGCCTGCAAGCTGTATATCCACAGCCGTATAACTTGCCGCACCGATGCTCTCTGTAAATAGCTGTTCTGCGCATATGATGTATCCAAGGCTTCCGGCTTCACTTGATGCATTTGCAGAAGAAAGGATTCCCGCAATCCTCACCTGTTTCTCCCCCAAAGGCGTATGGAGCGTCACGGTGTCCCCGGCCTTCCATTGCATGCCATCCCGGTAGGACACTAAGATATCCCCGTCTCCTCCCGAAACCGCATTGATATTTCCCCCGTTCAGTTCCTTTTTTGCCCATTTGAACTGATTTTCTTCATAGGAAACCAGTGTAGCCGTTCCGCTCTCAGTATCGGAAGAAACAGATAATCCGCCGTATTCCATTCTGCCAAAAGCACGCTTCACACCATTGACAGCTTCGATTTCTTCTATTACAGAAGTTTCCAGCCCTGCAGCGGCTGTCACAGATACATCCCCCGCCCACGGGGCTAATGCAGGCATACCCTGGCCCAGGAAGACGACCAGAACCTGGAAAGCAAGGAAAAGCATGATGCTGATGGCAAAGGAACAGGTCATCAGGAATAAATTCTTTTTTCCGGACAACGCATGGAACATGCCCATGCCTGTTTCCACATGGAACAGCTTTGTATTCGCCGCACGCTTATTCTGCGTCAGATGGGAGCCTCCGCTGATTGCCGTGACAGGCGAAACCCTGGAGGCTTTTTTCGCCGGGGAAAGGGAAGATAGGAGGACAATCAGAAAGCCCACCACAATCCCTGCCAATATGCCGGCGATACTGAATTCAAATAACGGGACCTCTGAAAACCGGTCTCCGCTGATGGATCCCAGTAACAGACAGGCTGCCCATGTCACAGCCTGGCCCGCCAGCAGACCAATGGGAACGCCCTTTGCGCTCTGCCGGAGCCCCTGCAGGATCACAAAATGCTTTACCTGTTTCCTGGATGCCCCAAGACAGCGCAGCAGCCCATAAAACTGTGTCCTCTCCAACACATTGGTGTTAAAGCTTGCGGAGATCATCACCGTTCCCGCAATCAAAACAAGGAAAACCAGGATCGCCGCGATCAGATAGAGAGCCTGCATGATATTGCTCTCACTTTGTCCCATCAGACCCAACAAAGCGGTATTTTCTGAGATCTGGCCGTCAGAAAGGCCAAACCGGCTCTTGATTTCCTTTATGGCCTCCTGAATATGGGCGCCTCTCTTAAACTGGATGCGGTAGGTGGTGCCGTCTGCCGCATTTTCATCTGCAATGGCAAGGAAGCCCTCTTTGCAAAGCACCATCCCACAGATATCCGCTTTCAGCATGGAACCCATATCCGCAAGGGTTCCGGTAATCCGGTACTGTTTTTGTGAGCCGTCCGGAACCGTAACCGTCACATAATCGCCAATGGACAGACCCAGCTGCCCCATGGCGTTTTCATTCAGCAACGCCTCATTCGGCAGGGAAGGGTATGCCCCGGCCGTCATATCCATTTCAGTCAGGGATTCCATGGTTTCTTCATTTGCCCCCACAAAACTGACGGCTTTGCCGGATAACCTTCCCGTACTGCCCTGGTAGACCCATCCTGATAAAGCCACGTCAACCCTTGCCGATACCAGTTCTGCCGTCTCCGCCTCCACATCATGGAGCGCCGCATGGTATTCGCCATTGGATTTAATAAAATAATTTTTCTGGGAACGCATCGCCATGTCCGCCATACTGAAAATCGCCGTTACAAGGCATACCGAAAGCATGATGCACAATACAGAAATCCGGTTGTTTTTGCGGTGAACCTTTTCATACTGGGGTATCAGCCCAAGATAACTTCTCATCTCGCCGCCACCCCCAGATCCTTCAGCCTGCCGTCCGTCATGCGCAGTACCCGGTCTGTTGCGTCCGCATGGTTCTCATTGTGGGTGATCATCAGGATTGTCTGCCTGTACTTGGCCGACATGGATTTCAAGAGGGTGATGACCTCCTGGCTGTTCTTAGAATCCAGGTTCCCGGTCGGCGGGTATAAGTTAGTAGCAGGAACATTCTGACAATCGGGTAGGAGGTAGATAATTATTTTATCTACCGACCTCCCACACCACCGT
>BLMD01000391.1 GCA_011959925.1 Lachnospiraceae bacterium | reverse complement strand
GAATTTCTGCCGGACGGAACGATGATCGACAAAATCACGACGTATGACGAATACCTTGCCAATGACGAAATGGCAAGAAAACGATCCGTCTACTCTATGTCCAAAGATCAGGAAGAAGATAATTAAAATTCTCAAACTTGGGATTGAGAATTTCCAGAAATATACTATAATAGAATTATAGCACATAAAAAAGGAGGAATTTTTATTATGCAACTGATTCAGGCAAAAGATTACGATGACATGAGCCGCAAAGCGGCAAACATTATTTCCGCACAGGTGATCATGAAACCGGACTGCGTGCTCGGTCTGGCAACGGGTTCTACACCGCTTGGCACATATGCCAACCTGATCGAATGGTACAAAAAAGGCGATCTTGATTTTTCCGGTGTTTCTTCCGTCAATCTGGACGAATACAGGGGACTGACGGCTGACAACGATCAAAGCTACCGGTATTTTATGAAGACAAACCTGTTCGATAAAATCAATATCGACCAGAGCAGAACCCACGTACCAAACGGCATGGAAGAAGACAGTGACAAAGCATGCCTAGACCATGACAACATCATCAAAGAGCTCGGCGGTATCGACTTACAGCTGCTTGGCCTCGGCTTAAACGGCCACATCGGATTCAACGAACCGGCAGCGGACTTTCCGAAAGGAACGCACTGCGTAGATCTGACTCAGAGCACGATCGAAGCAAACTCCAGATTCTTTGCATCCATCGACGAAGTTCCGACCCAGGCATATACCATGGGCATCCAGTCCATTATGCTGGCGAAAAAAATCCTGATTATCGCAAGCGGCGCAAATAAAGCGGAAATCATCGCAAAGGCATTTTTAGGACCGGTAACTCCGGAAGTTCCCGCTTCGATCTTACAGATGCATCCGGACGTTACGCTGGTTGCTGACGAAGCGGCTTTATCGGAATACAACAAACAGATCGGCTAAACGAAACGGAGGAGAACAAGACTATGGTAATCAAACATGCCCTTGTATTTACAGAAGACTGCCGTTTTACAGAAAAAGACGTTTATGTGGAAAACGGACGCATCGCCGATACGGCTTCGGATACCGAAGTAATCGACGGAAGCGGCTGCTATCTGATTCCCGGCTTGATGGACATCCATTTCCACGGCTGTGTGGGACATGACTTCTGCGACGCTACGCCGGAAGCTTTAAACGCTATGGCAGAGTATGAATTAAAATCCGGTATCACATCGATCTGCCCGGCTTCCATGACGCTTTCCGAAGAAGCGCTGACGGCTGTCTGCGACAATGCCAGATCCTATCGGGATTCCTGGAAACCCGGAACTACCGCAAGACTCTGCGGCATCAATCTCGAAGGACCGTTTATCGCCATGAGCAAAAAAGGCGCACAGAACCCCAAATACGTGACGCCGCCCAATGCAGAAATGTTCCAGCATCTGATCGACGCCGGAGACGGCCTGGTAAAACTGACCACGATCGCTCCCGAAACGGAAGGCGCGATCGAATTTATCCGTCAGTTTTCTCCGCAGGTCAGGATGTCGCTCGGACATACGGACTGCGATTATGACACTGCCAGAGAAGCATTTCTTGCAGGCGCAAGCCATATGACGCACCTGTTCAACGCCATGCCGCCGTTTACGCACAGGAAACCGGCGTTAATCGGCGCTGCATACGATACCAAAAAAGTAACGCCCGAAATCATCTGCGACGGCATCCATATTCATCCGTCTTCCGTTCGTACGGCGTTTTCGATCTTCGGCGACGACCGCCTGATCTTAATCAGCGACAGCATGATGGCGACCGGAATGCCAAACGGAGATTATTCTCTCGGCGGACTTGACGTGAAGGTAACGGGACGTCTCGCCACACTGGAAGACGGCACGATTGCCGGTTCTGCCACAAACCTGATGGAATGCATGAAAACAGCCGTAAAACAGATGGAAATCCCGCTTGAAAGCGCCGTAAAATGCGCGACGATCAACCCGGCGAAAGCCATCGGAGAGGATCGTGATTACGGCAGCATTTCGGTCGGAAAATTTGCGGATCTGCTGCTTTTGAAACAGGATACTCTGGAACTTCAGACAGTAATCTCGCACGGAACCGTTGTTTCCTGAATACCGACATCCTAACAACATACGGAAAGCCAACGGACGGTATCGTTTTATGCAGCCGTCCCTTGGCTTTTTTCTGTAACAATTCAAAAAGTATTCAAATATTTATGCTATCCTAGCTGTATGATCATCAATTGAAAAAGGAGTTCACGACCATGAAATCAAAAAAATATTATGTTCCTGCCCTAGTATTCTCCGGTTTATTCTGTATGGCTGTTTTCAACGGCTGTGCTTCCGGCGACAACAGCGCTTCCTCCAATGAGGCGAACCCTTCCGTACAGGACACACAGGCAGGCTCAAACTCTGCTGAGAACGCTTCCGATTCCTTTGCACTGGGGGATTTTTCTATGCAGGATATCCATGGAGAAACCTATACGCAGGAAATGTTTTCCGATTATGACCTGACTATGGTCAATGTATTTACCACCTGGTGTTCCCCCTGCATCAATGAAATCCCGGATCTGGAACAGCTGAAAAACGAAATGGAAGACCAGGGCGTAACCGTCGTCGGCATTGCCCTGGATACGATTAACAGTCAGGGCGGCGCAGATTCTGACGCAGTGGAAAAAGCAAAGCTTCTGGCAGAAACCACAGAAGTTACCTATCCGTTCCTGATTCCCGACGCCGGTTATTTAAACGGAAGGCTTGCCGGCATTCAGGCGGTACCAGAAACGTTCTTTGTAGACAAAGAAGGCAATATTGTCGGAGAAACTTATTCCGGAAGCCGTTCGCTGGAAGAATGGAAACGCATTGTGGAAACGGAATTAAACGGAGCCGCACAATGAGCCGCCTCTTTCGTTCTTCCCGGATTGGCGTCTGTCTTGCCATCATCGGTCTCATTTGCATGGGAATCGGCATTTACCGGGGAGAAGCTTCCGTTGTTTTAGAAAAAGCGATTAATATTTGTCTGGAGTGTATTGGAATTGGATAAAAAACAGAAAAAACACGAATGGAAACGCCATCGGATTCAGGCGCTTTGGGCGCTGCTTACCAACAGCTATCTGATCGGCTTCGTTCAGGGTAAAATCTATAAAGGAAACTTAAAAAATCTCTGCGTTCCCGGACTAAACTGCTATTCCTGTCCGGGCGCCCTCGGCGCCTGCCCCATCGGAGCGATGCAGGCAGTGATCGGTCACTGGAATTTTAAATTTGCCTTTTATATCGCGGGATTTCTGATGTTTATCGGCGCATTGACGGGACGGTTTGTCTGCGGTTTTCTCTGCCCGTTCGGACTCATACAGGATTTGCTGCACAAACTTCCGTTCCCGAAAAAAATAAAAACATTCCGGGGAGATTTTTTACTCAGGAAATTAAAATATGTGATTCTGGCAGTGTTTGTTATACTTTTGCCGATGTTTCTTGTCGATCTCTTAGGACAGGGCGCGCCTTATTTCTGTAAGCTGATCTGTCCGGCAGGTACGTTAGAGGGCGGGATTCCCCTTGTTCTAAAAAACCAGTCACTGCGCAGCGCCATAGGATGGCTGTATACATGGAAAACCGTGCTTCTGGCAGTGACGATTTTGCTGTCGATCCTGATCTACCGACCGTTCTGCAAGTACATATGCCCGCTCGGCGCCGTGTATTCCGTCTTTAATCCCATAGCCGTCTTCCGCTACCGGGTAGACAAACATCAATGCACAGGCTGCGGCGCCTGTGCAGCTATCTGTCCGATGCAGATTGATCCGGTCAGTCAGGCCAATCATCCGGAATGTATACACTGCGGCTCCTGCAGGCAGACATGTCCCGCAAAAGCCATATCTTTTCGATAACGATGCACCGGTATCCGTTCGGCAACGCCCAACAGATACCGGTCTTTTTTACCTCTAAAAATTTCTGCTACTGAAAATACCGAACGCCCGACGTAAACAGCTTTAAGTCCTGTTCCCCGTAAATGTTGACGGCAACCGATCTGCCGCGTCGTTCCGCATGCGCCATTTTTCCAAGCACGCGCCCGTCCGGGCTTGTAATTCCCTCGATCGCTGCATAAGAACCATTGACATTCCATTCTTCGTCCATCGTCGGCTCTCCGTTTTCATTGACATACTGCGTCGCCACCTGTCCGTTCGCAAACAATCTGTCAATCCATTCCTTTGGCGCAACAAAACGTCCTTCTCCGTGAGATGCCGGACTGCAGTATACGCTGCCCGTTTCTGCTCCCGTAAGCCACGGCGAGCGGTCGGTCACGACTTTTGTATAGACCATCTTACTGATATGGCGTCCGATCGTATTGTACGTCAGCGTCGGAGAATCTGCTTTCTGCTCCGTAATCTCTCCGTACGGAAGCAGCCCAAGCTTAATCAGCGCCTGGAATCCGTTGCAGATCCCAAGCATCAGTCCGTCCCGTTCATGCAGCAGGCGGTTTACTGCTTCTGTCAGCCTTGGATTCCGAAATGCCGTTGCAAAGAATTTGGCAGATCCCTCCGGCTCGTCTCCTGCTGAAAATCCGCCCGGGAACATAATGATCTGCGCCTGGTCGATCGCCTGTTCAAATTCCCTGACCGAACTGCGGATATCTTCCTCATTTAAATTTTGAAATACTCTCGTGACGACATTTGCACCCGCTGCCAAAAATGCTTTTGCACTGTCATATTCACAGTTGGTTCCCGGAAATACCGGAAGAAATACGGTGGGTTTTGCTGTTTTATGCCTGCAGACATACACCGTTCCTCCCCGATAGATATCCGTATCTACTTTACTTTTGTCATCTGTGGAATGAGTCGGAAATACTTTTTCTAATGTATTGGTCCATGCACCAATCGCTTCTTCCATAGAAATCTCCATATCGCCGCAGATAAATGCCTGTTGGTCATTGACCATGCCGACAAACGCCGCATATGCATTCAATCCTTCCTCCTTCAGCCGTTCGGCAACCTCTTCTGCCCGTTCTGCGGCAATTTCTGCCACAATATTTCCAAATCCCGGTTCAAACAGCATATCCATATCCGCCGTATCCTGGATAGTAACGCCAAGTTTATTTCCAAACGCCATTTTGCTTAACGCAGCGGCAAGTCCCGCTTTATCCAACGCATAAGCAGATACGGCTGCGCCGCTTTGAATCAGACTGCGAATCGTCCCATACAGTTTTTTCACCTGCGCATAAACGGGAAGATCATACGCATCTTTTTCCATCGTAAACAGCATCAGGCGGTTTCCTGCCCGTTTCAATTCCGGCGTCACAATATCGCTCTCTTTTGCCACGTCTACCGCAAACGATACGAGCGTCGGCGGAACGTCGATCTCATTAAAACTGCCGGACATGCTGTCTTTCCCGCCGATGGAAGGAAGCCCGAATCCCATCTGCGCGCTGTATGCACCCAAAAGCGCAGCAACCGGCTGGCTCCAGCGCGAAGGTTCTTCCGACATTCTCCGGAAATACTCCTGGAATGTAAAACGGATCTTCCGATAATCTCCTCCGGCTGCCACAATGCGGGCTACCGATTCCAGCACGGCATAGACCGCGCCATGATATGGACTCCAGGAGGATAAATACGGATCGAAACCGTAACTCATCATCGTAACGGCGTCTGTCTCGCCTTCTGCCACCGGAAGCTTAGCCACCATACTCTGTGTTTCGGTCAGCTGATAACGTCCGCCGTAAGGCATATATACGCTGCCTGCGCCGATGGAACCGTCGAACATTTCCACCAGTCCCTTTTGGGAGCAGACGTTTAAATCGGCAAGCTCTGCCAGCCACGCTTCTTTCCGATTCCCGTTCTCTGCCGCCTCTTTGACTGCGGGAATCGCAATTTCATCCAGATAACAATCTGCCTTTGACGGAATCTCTACGGACACACAGGTCGTTTGATGCGCGCCGTTGGTATCCAGAAACTCTCTGGAAATATTGACGATCTCTTTTCCTCTCCACTGCAGCACCAGACGCGGCTCTTGTGTAACCACCGCTACCGGCACTGCCTCTAAATTTTCTTCCTTCGCATAATTTAAAAACAAATCCGCATCTTCCGGCGAAACGACAACCGCCATACGCTCCTGGGATTCGGAAATCGCAATCTCCGTACCGTCAAGCCCGGCATATTTTTTCGGAACTTTATCCAGATCGATCCTAAGCCCCGGCGCAAGCTCTCCGATGGCGACGGAAACGCCGCCCGCACCGAAATCGTTGCACTTTTTGATCAGATAGCTGACTTCTTCCCTGCGGAACAGTCTTTGGATTTTCCGCTCGGTCGGGGGATTTCCTTTCTGAACTTCTGCCCCGCACGTATCGATGGAAGCCGTATTATGCGCTTTGGACGAGCCTGTAGCGCCGCCGCAGCCGTCGCGCCCCGTACGTCCGCCCAGCAGGATAATGATATCTCCCGGATCGGAAGTAAGCCTTTGGACCGCACGCCGGGGTGCCGCTCCCATTACGGCGCCGATTTCCATACGCTTTGCCGCATAATCGGGATGGTAGATTTCTTTGACATATCCCGTCGCCAGCCCGATCTGATTGCCATAGGAACTGTAGCCGTGCGCCGCTTCCCGGACCAGTTTTTTCTGCGGCAGCTTTCCTTTCATCGTATCTTTGACCGATACGGTCGGATCCGCGGCTCCCGTTACGCGCATGGCCTGATACACATACGTCCGCCCGGAAAGCGGATCGCGGATCGCACCCCCAAGGCAGGTCGCCGCGCCGCCGAACGGCTCGATCTCGGTCGGATGGTTATGCGTCTCGTTTTTAAAATTCACGAGCCACTCTTCCGTTTTGCCGTCCACTTCCACCGGAACGACAATCGAGCAGGCATTGATCTCGTCCGATTCCTCCTGATCGTCTAATTTCCCTTCTTTTTTGAGCCGCTTCATTGCCATCAGTGCAATATCCATCAGACAGACAAACTTGTCGTCCCTGCCGGCATACATCTGCCGATGCGCGCTGAGATAGTCTGCATAGGCCTGTTCCATCGGCTTCTTATAATCTCCCTCGCCAAACGAAACCCCTTCTAATTCCGTCAGAAACGTCGTATGGCGGCAGTGGTCGGACCAGTACGTATCCAGTACGCGGATCTCCGTCATGGAAGGATCGCGTTTTTCCTCATGTTCAAAGTAATTGCGTATATGAAGAAAATCCTGAAACGTCATGGCAAGATTTAATGACTGATACAAGTCCTTTAATTCCTGCTCTGTCTTCCCGATAAATCCGTCAAAAATCAACACATCGCCCGGCTCTTTAAACTCCGTGATCAGCGTCTGCGGTTTCTGTTCGTCAGCCTCCCTCGAATCCACTGGATTGATACAGTGCTCTTTCACGGCGTTTAACTGCTCGTTCGTCAGTTTTCCGGTAATAAGGTATGTCGTCGCAGAACGAATCACCGGTTCTTCGGTTTCGTTTAATAATTTCACGCACTGCTGAGCAGAATCCGCACGCTGGTCAAACTGGCCCGGAAGAAACTCTACGCTAAACGCATATCCCTCTTTCGCTTCTACCGTCTCTTCGTATACATCATCCACCGGAGGTTCGGAAAAAACAGTGCGAAGCGCCTTTTTATATGTTTCATCGGAAATGTTTTCCACATCATAACGAATCAGCACACGTACGTCTTCTACGGTTTTGATTCCAAGATAACTTTGTATTTCCGCCTTTAATTCTTTGGCCTGTACCGCAAAGGCAGGCTTCTTTTCCACGTATACTCGTCTTACATTACTCATCAGTCATTCCTCCATTGTTTTGCTTTCTGGCACACTTGTCCTCAGAGAACAAAAAGAACTGCCGTCCTCCCTTCCTCTGCGGGCAGGTTTATCATACCACGCTTATATAAATAAGTACAATTAATATATCTTATCTTATTTATAATAACTACTAATAACTCTATGTTTCATCCGATTGCGGTCAGAGATCCGGCGATTCCCATCCCTTGCAGACGTCAATCCAGCCTTTATATCCGGAATATTGTTCCAGCTGCGGAATCGTCAGTTCGATCGCACTGTTGGAACTCCCGCAGGCAGGAAAGACAGACGTAAACCGTTTCAGAGAAACGTCCAGATATACGTCGACGCCGCTGTTGACGGCAAAAGGACAGACACCGCCTACCGCATGTCCGATTTGTTCTTCCGTTTCTTTCTGTGAGAGCATTTTGGCTTTCGTATGAAACTGCGCTTTATATTTGGGATTATCGATTTTCGTATCCCCGGCAGCCACAACTAAAATCGCAGATCCATCCGCCGAAAACGACAGCGATTTGGCAATCCGCGCCGGCTCACATTGCAAAGCGGCAGCGGCAAGCTCGACGGTTGCACTGGAAACGTCAAATTCTAAAATCTTTCCTTCCATTCCATATTGTCTAAAATATGTTTTTACTTTTTCAATTGACATAGCTTCCTCCCGGTTTCTTTTTATCATAACATACTTCCCTGCCCTCTGACACCCCAAATGACAATAGGATTGCAAAAATCAAAAAAAAATGGTATATTTTCATTAAAATATTACAATGAACGGAGAATGTTATGAAGAAAATTATCAACCTTTTATTTCCGGCTCTTCTGCTTCCTGTGCTTTTATCCGGATGTCAGGGCAAAAACCAGACTCTCCGGACTTCTGTCAATGATACGCAGGCTTTAGACTCTGATACGGTCAGCCTGACTGTATGGGGCGCCCAAGAGGACGAAGCGCTGCTTGCAGAACTGATTGACGGATTTCAAAAAAAATACCAAAACGAAGCAAAATTCAACATCACGTACACGCCGCAAAGCGAAAGTGACTGTACAAACGCATTAATGGGAGATTTAGAACAGAGCGCGGATGTATTTGCGTTTGCAGACGACCAGTTAAACACTCTGGTTGCCGCCGGCGCGCTGGAACCGGTGGAACAGCCGGAAAACATCAAAGCATCCAATCTGCCGGAAGCCGTCCTTGCAGCATCGGTCAACGACACGCTCTATGCGCTTCCTCTGACGGCAGATAACGGATATTTTCTATATTACAATAAACAGTATTTTTCCGAAACCGATATCACATCTTTTGACCAGATGCTAGCTGTCGCCGCATCGCAGAATAAAAAAGTTTCTATGGAATGGTCTTCCGGCTGGTATGTGTATTCCTTTTTCGGCAACACAGGCCTGACCGTGGGATTAAACGACGACGGCATCACCAATTACTGCACCTGGAACGATACAAAAGGTCCTGTCAAAGGATACGACGTGGCAAAAGCCATGCTTGGCATTGCAGATCATCCGGGTTTTCTCAGCACGGATGACGCAGGCTTTTTGGAAGGTGTCAGAAACGGCACGATCATTGCCGGGATCAACGGCGTATGGAACGCCCGAGCGGTAGAAGAAGCCTGGGGCAGCGGTTACGGCGCGTCAAAACTGCCTTCTTACACCTGCGCCGGACAGCAGATTCCCATGGCTTCGTTTTCCGGCTACAAATTAATCGGCGTAAACGCCTATTCCAAAGAAAAAGAATGGGCGAACAAACTGGCGGAATGGATCGCAAATGAAGACAATCAAAAGCTCCGTTTTCAGATGCGCGGCCAGGGTCCCTCGAATATCAATGCTGCGGCTTCCAAAGAAGTTCAGTCTTCCCCCGCCATCGCCGCATTGATTGATCAGTCTGAATTTTCCTGCCTGCAGCGGATCGGAGGCAATTTCTGGGAACCGGTTACTGCATTTACCACAAATATTTTAAATAAACAAACGACGGAACAAAACCTGCAGGAACAGCTTGATACCATGGTAGAAGGCATCGTCGCACCATAAGGAAACAAAATCTGACTACAGACAGAAAAGGAGTACCCATGAACATGAAAACCATTCGTTTAAAACATCGTTTAATCATACCGATTGCCCTGTTGGGCATTGTGGCTCTCTTGTCCAATATCCTCTCCGTGATCAACATCCGAAACGTAAATGCAAGCGCTTCCAAAATCGCCGACAATTACATGGACGGCAAAAGCCGTCTGGCAGAAATCAGCCAATCCTCTATGAATATACATAAAATGGCGTTAAGCCATATCGTTGCCACGGATTACAATACGATGATCTCACTGGTCGAACAGATCAAAGAAGAAGAAACGCGCCTGTCAAAGCAGCTTTCGGAATATGCCGATTACGTCACGCCAAGTGAACAGAAACCGTACAAATCGCTGCTTTCGGATTATGATTCTTTTCAACATGCGCTGGTTCATCTTGTCTGCGCCAGCGCAAGCCATAAAACGCAGGATGCCTATGCCCTTGCAAACGGGGATGTAGCCGCTTTCGCAGGCGCCATGGAATCTGATATCGACGCTCTGAACGATTCGATCAACAAACAGACGAAAGCAGCAAGAAAACAGCTCGCAAGCACATATGTCATATCCCTGGCTATCGGCATTGCCGCCGCCACCGCCTGTCTTCTTTTAGTGTTCGGAGATATAAAATTGATTACAAAATATGTCGTCAGTCCGATAAAGAGCATTTTAACAACCATTCAGAAAAGCTCCGGACAAATCGACCATATGACGGGAGAAGTGTTAAAAAGGACAAATGCTTCCAAAAAGAGCGCGGCAGGACTTTCTTCCCTTGCCGGACAGCTTTCTGAGACTATCCGCAAGGTTGCGGGCAATATTTCATCCATCAATGAAAGTGCCAAAAATGTCAGCCATGACGTCCAGAATATTGCTAAAGAATGCGGCGTGATCACCGATTATGCCGCAGATATGAACGACCGCGCAAATGCGATGCAACAATCCGCTCAAAACAGCGCCGAAACCACAAGTACAAAAGCATCCGAAATTTTACATTCCCTCAATGACGCAATTGAGAAAAGCAAGAGCGTAGATCAAATTCAAGCGCTGACCGGTGAAATTTTAGCGATTTCCCAACAGACAAAGCTGATTTCTTTAAATGCTTCCGTAGAAGCCGCCAATGCCGGAACTGCCGGAGAAGGTTTTGCCGCCGTAGCAAAAGAAGTACGCGACCTCGCCCACTCCAGCCAGGATACCGCCAACCGCATTCAGGAAATCAACAGTGTGGTCACTGCAGCCGTCTATAATCTCTCCGATCACGCGCAAAACCTGATCGACTATATGAGCCAGTCTGTCCTGACCGAATTTGAAGCATTTGTGCAGTCTGGCAGTCAATACCGCCAAGACGCTGCCTACATCCGCAAGACCATGGATGAATTTCACGAACAGACGGAACGGCTCAAACATTCCATGTCCGACATCGCAGATTCGATCGACACAATTACGACTGCGATCGATGAGGGTGCACACGGAATCACCGGTGTAGCCGGAAATACCAAAGACCTTGTTCTGGATATGGAAGATATCACAAAACGCATGGGCGTAAATCAGAACGTTGTAGAAGAACTAAAGAAAGAAACGATTGTGTTTGACAATCTATAGGAATAAAGAAAACAATTTGATCCATAACAATCGGGTAGGAGGTAGATAATTATTTTATCTACCGACCTCCCACACCACCGT
>BLMD01000390.1 GCA_011959925.1 Lachnospiraceae bacterium | reverse complement strand
AGAAAAATCCGACAGCAGCTTATTCAAATATTGTTAAGTTAGTGCCTATGGGGCTTTCTACCCTGGACCGGTCGCTGGCCGCTAAACCAAACGCATAATTTCATACAGAAGAAAAGCGTATGCATCCTGCTGCTCAAATGCAAAGAGCCGTCATGCATACGCTTTTATCATCTGTCCATTTGTAATTAGTCCGTTTAAACCTCCGGTTCTTTGTCCTGAATAATTGGGGGAATCTGAGACAGGAGATTGTCGATATCTTCAAACATCGCGCTTTTTGTCGTCCCAAGGCTGCTCGCACGCCTGATATGCGCTACAACCTGATCATACTGTTTCTTTATCTCGTCAAAAAACTGGCAGACAACCTGGAGTTCCTTCTGAGAAACTTCAATAACGTCAGAAATCTCCGTCTGTACCAATGCTGCACTTTCCGCTGCCGACGTGATCCGATGAAACGAATCGTATGTACCGTTGACCGTATCGATGTTTTGTCCCAGCGCCTGTTTGGATTCTGCAATACTTCCGTTTAACTGGCTGGTACCGCTCTCTACATCCTGAATGCCGACATCCACTTCACTGGCAAGACCCTTGATCTCTTCCGCAAGTTCTCTGACTTTTGCCGCAACAACAGAAAATCCTCTTCCCTCCTCGCCGGCGCGGGCAGCTTCAATCGAAGCGTTGATGGCAAGGATATTTGTTTCATCTGCAATGGAAACAATCTTTGCCATACACCGCTGGATGCTTTCCACTGCCGACTGTAATTTTTCAAATGTATGTTCCATATTGCTGTAGGACTCTTCGACTCTTAAAGAAGCGCCCTTTAACTCTTCTACCTTATTCTGCGTTTCCGAAACGGTCTGTGCAATCGTTCCCCTTACCTCGGCAAACTGTCCCGCCGCCTGATTGATATTGGAAAATGACTGTCCGAAATCCTGAAGTTCTTCCTGGAAATGATCTGCCTTTTTCATTACGTCGGAAAAGGAGCTTCCGATCAGTTTCAGTTCCCACAAAGACTGCACTTCCTTGTTGACCAGATCTTTTTTGTATTCTTTTAAGCTGTCTGTCACATATAAAACCGGATAAAGACTCTGATCACTATGTCGGGCAGCTTTTGATTTCCGGTGTTCTTTTCCTGGAAACAACATTTTGTATCCTCCTTCTCTTTACTCAAATACTACGCAAGTCATAGACTGATTGACAAACCGGTTGTTATAATGCTCCCCGTATCCGACAAGACCCGCATGACTTCCAAGCGCCGCCATATCCTGTAAATATTTCTGCATATAATTACGCTCGCTAAACAGCTTATACCGAAACAGGCAGTTCACCGAAAATACTGCGGAACGCTGAGGAAAATCTTTACAGATCTGCTGAATGGTATCTTTTACGATGGCCTGATAATCGCCTAATTCCAGCAAGATCAATACGTCGGAATCATTTACCTGCCGAAAACATGCCAGTGCGTTGCCGGCGACTTCTTTAATCGAAATAATACAGGTATCGTTCCCGTTGATCTTTCCGAACGGATTTTGAAAGGTACGCGTTAAAATTTCCTGATCTGTCACATGAAGGATACTCTGATATACCTGTTTTGCCGGTTTTCCGTTTAAAGATCCGATGACATAATTTGCTTTATCCGTATTGGAGGCGATAAAACGATAATTTCCATAGGGATGATATATATTCTCTTTATAGGTCTTCACCCGTCCGTTTCCATTCTTCACCAGAGCGTATGCCACGGCGTCCTGATAAATTTTTCCGTTGGCAGATACTTTGCCTGCGTCTCCCGTTCCGCCCACCAGAGAAATTCTGTTTTTCCTCAATGCGGTATGTATGGTAGTCAGTGCGCAGGCATCGTTTCCTGTACAAAAATCGATACACACCGTATCCCGGTCTGTGCCTCCCACTCTTTGGATATCTTCTTCCAGCCGATGGATATACTTTACCGGCATAACAGATACCTGTTCCAGTACATTTGCCCTCACATTGACTCCGCCCGAAAATGCGATTACGCCGACTCCCTGTTCCACTACTCTCGTATCATAGCTCATCCCGATGCATCCAATGCTTGGAACGCCCGGATAAAGCTTTTCCAGGGTTTTCACATGCGCCTCAAACTGAGCCGCATTTGACATCAGCATGAGAAACTGGGGATTTTTGATACCGGAAACCGCCTCTTCTATGCGCCCTCTTTGACTCATCCCAAAAAACTGCTTCATTTTTTCTCTCCTCCCTTGTCGCATTCTTTTGTATACCTTTGTACACCAATTCCTTTTATCGTATACACTTCAACTTTATTTATTATACGGTAAGATGCCTGACGCGTCAACGAATCTTTCCATAGATTTCCATCGGCACATATGCGCGTATCGCAATGCCCTCCGGTTCATACGATTCCTCCAGCAGTTCTCCGTGCGCCCGTATGGTCTGCAACAGTCCCGCCTCCTGATAGGAAATGGTTCTTTCAATCAGAATCTTGTCTTCACGCAGCATCTTCGACAGAATCTGTTTTACGTCTTCCAGTCCGGTCCCGTATTTTGCCGATATATTTAACGCATGGTCCGCCCGAAAATCATGCAGGGGTTCTCCTGCCTCCCGCTGATCCTGCTTATTAAATAACGTAATCACTTTCTTATCTTCAATGCCAAGCCCATGCAGCGTTTCATATACGATATGCATCTGCTGCTGCGCCTTGGGATTGGACGCATCTACCACATGCAGGATATAGTCGGCGTATTTCGCTTCTTCCAGTGTGCTTTTAAATGCTTCTACCAGATGATGCGGCAGTTTCCGAATAAAACCTACCGTATCCGTCAAAAGTATCTGCTGCTTTCCGGAAAGTTCTAACAGCCTCGTCGTCGGGTCCAATGTTGCAAACAGCATATCTTCTTCTAATACATCTGCATCCGTCAAAGCATTCAGCAACGTCGACTTTCCCGCGTTGGTATATCCTACGATCGCGGCTACCGGTATTCGGTTTTTTATCCTCTGTCCCCGGGTAATTTCCCTGTGCCTGCGTACTTCTTCTAAATCCCGTTTCAACTGCGAAATCCGGTTTGCAATCAAGCGCCTGTCTGTTTCCAGCTTTTTCTCTCCGGGACCTCTCGTCCCGATCCCGCCGCCAAGCCTGGACATTGTGCGCCCCATTCCGGTCAGTCTGGACGCACGGTATTTTAACTGCGCCAGCTCTGCCTGAATCTTTCCCTCACTTGTAGACGCACGCATGGCGAAGATCTCCAATATCACAAGCGTCCGGTCCATCACCTTCGTATCCAGAAGATCCGACAAATTCCGAAGCTGCGCCGGAGACAGCTCGTCGTCGCAGACAATGCCGTCCGCTTGATGCTCCGACAGCATGGTACGGATTTCTTCTGCTTTTCCTTTCCCCACATACGTGCCGGGATGCATTTTTTCCCGGTTCTGGATCACCGTGCCGACCGGCTCGCCTCCCGCCGTCTCCACAAGCTCCTTTAATTCACTTAGAGAATCCTCCGTATCATCTCCGTCCTGCTGCCGGACCCCGACCAGAAGAAGGCGCTCCCTTCTTTTTTCCGACTGAATCATTTTTTCTGTTTCTCCTCGTCTCTATTTTTACCCAAAAACCAATATTCCCTTTGGGCATCCAAATCCTGCGGATAATCCTCCACATATGCCTGCATCAATTCCTTTGCCTTCGTAAAATCGCCGCTGTATTCATAGGCAGCAATCAGATTACTCCGAAGTTCCTGCTCGTTTGTCACTTCCTCCATGGAAAGCCCTTTCGTAAACTGTGCAATTGCTTCCTTGTAATTTCCGGCCTCCATCTCTCGTATACCGGACTGATTGCACGCAACGCTGCTGTCCGGATGTTCTTTGATATAAGCATCGATGCACGATTGCGCGCTTTTTTCATCTCCCATTCCTTCATACGCCTGTGCAAGAAATAAATTAGCCTGTGCATCGCCTTTCTCAACGGCCTTGGCCAACGCCTCGGCTGCTTTCGGATACTCTTCTTTCAGCAGGTAAATCCTGCCCCTTACCGTATAATTTTCCGCCTTACGGCCCACTTTTTTCTCAAGCGCTTCTTCCAGATAAGCATCTGCTTCTTTTTCATATCCGGCTCCGTCTAAACTTTTGTAGATCACCAGATATATGGCATCGTCTTTCGCATACCTGACCGCCTGTTCATAATCGGCAAGCGCTTTTTCGCTTTCATTGGACTTAAGATATACGCAGCCGCGCAAAAAATATGCGTCCGAATTCTGGTCGTCCGACTCTAAGAGTGCATTATAAGTCTCAATCGCATCCTGATAACTTCCTGCTGCAAACTGTGCCGCCGCTTTATAATAACAGATATCCATCTCGTTTGCCCCAAGCCCTTTTACCTGTGTCAGCGCATTGTTAAACGCTTCCATTGCTTTTTCATAATCCCCGGCTTCCATTGCCTGGATACCGATCGTACGATATGCTTCCTCTTTTTCCAAACGCTCTTTCTGGCCCGCGCAGCCCGTCAGCAAAATAAGCGCTGCACAAACTGCCGCCTGCGCCAGAAGAGATCTTTTTTCTTTTCTCATCGCCTGATTCCTCTTTTTCATTCATTCTCACAATCTAAATACCGCCGTACCCAAGGCTGCAGATAACCTTTTATAACCGCGCCATTACTATATTAACAGGAGTTTAGCGTATCTGCAAGAAAAAAGAAAGGCTGTAGTTTTTATTGTGTTCCAAAACATCGTGTGCTATACTATATCTAGTGTTTTAAGCTCACACACAATTTCCATGTTTGAGGAAAGGAGCCGCTTATGGCATACGGGCAGTCTTTCTATAACGAAAAAACAGATTCCGTGGACACGATTTTAAACAGCCATACCACACTTCGGCTGTCTTGTCAGGAAATTTTTCCAACCGTTTCCACTACACCGAGAACTTACGAACTTATGGTAAAACTTTCCCGTGAAAGTCCGTCCCTGTTTGTAGAAATGGCATTGGACCGGTGTCTGGAATCCTATTTAGAGTCACTGCTCTAAAAAAGATAAGCTATCGGCATTCCGCTGATAGCTTATCTTTTTATAGTTTCATTTTTTCCTGCTCTATTTCAAACTGCATTTGTTTCGCTCTGTTATCATTTGCGATCGCCCGCAAAATCCGTTCCACATCTTCCGGAGAAAACATACCGATCGCTTTTGCAAGATCCCCCAGATTATTCCGGTTGACACGCAGGCATCCGCCTTTTGATAAGGGGATATTCAGCACATTTTTGGTGTCCGTCATATCGCCTAAGCAAATCTGCTGTTTTTTATCGTCGCAGTAAAAGGTAACGCCGTTATACACGATCTGTCCCGATTCATCCGCCAGATAAGAATACGGCGCCCGATGGGTTCTCGCCAGCCGCGCCAGAAAACTGCTTCCCCTTGGTTTGGCAATGTCCGTATCCTGCGTCTGTTCGGTTTGCATTTTGTCGTCCTGTTTTTGTATCCTCTGCCTCAACTCTTCTTTAAATTCATCGATGATCTCATCAATTTTTTCCAGCATCCGCTCCCATTCTTCTTCGGAAAATTCTGCTCCTCCCGTCAGGATTTTCGGAGGTCCCTCTTTGATGCGTTTTTCTACAAATGCCTGAAATTCCTCCAGCATTTTTTCAAATGTAAATGATTCTCCTCCGTCTTCTGCATCATGCTCGGATCCCATGCCGGCGTTGATCCGTTTTGTTGCCTTCTCCCACGCTTCTGCCGCCATCTGTTCAATTGGGTTATCGGTATCTTTGGAAATCAGCAGCGGATTCACCTCATACGCCTGATAACTGCCGTCTTCGTTCTTTTGTTCGATATACACCCTCTGCTCATCTATAGACACCTGCGCCTTTAAGGTATATCCTTCCGCGGCAAACCCCTTGATGTGATCGCTCTCTTCTGCACGGATCCGGCGCACGGAAACTTCCGATACGGCATTCATTGTTACATGCCCGTTTACAAGCTGCATCAATTCTGCCATTGCCCTCTCGTAAGATTCTTCCGCCCGAACGGACGAACCGCCATCTGACACGCTGCTTCCTTTCGCCTCTGCTTTTTCCTGCTGCGTCTTTTCTTTGATATTCTCCAAAAAAACATCTGCTTTTGCGCCTGCGGTTTTGTGACTGTTCGAATGGTTCTCGCTTAGTTTTTCATAAAAAATATTCCTGCTTATACTGCCTGGCAACATCTGCTTATCTCCTTTCCTCTAACTTCTGCTTCAACGCTTCTCTTCCGCGCCGTAAATTTGTCTTCACCGTATTTTCCGGTTTTTCCAAAATATCTGCAATTTCACGAATCGAATAATCCTCGTAATAAAACAAATAGAGACATTCTTTATATGGGCTGGTAAGCTCCAGAAGCGTCCAGAATGTATCGTCATGTTCCATACCGGAAAGCCAGAGACTGCCGTACTTTGCCGCAGGCATATGTTCTAAACTGACCGTCGTTTTGCGCCATTTGCTTTTCAGCATGTCTTTACACAGATTCATTGCCGTCCGCAGCATCCATGCTTTTTCATGCTCTGCACTTGCAAAATCCGGCCGGTACAAAAGCAGCCGCAGCAACGTCTCCTGTACCACGTCCTCCGCATCCGCACGGTTTTTCACCAGAGCAAACGCCGTGCGGTAACAAACCTTGTAATAGTTCTGAAAAAATTCCTCTATCCGGCTCTGCATCATCCTGACATTCCCCTCTTCCTATATACATACGAATCAGAAGCAAAAAAAGTTTCAGGGAAAAGAAAATATTTCATAGAAAGAAAACGCAAACTAGAATATTATGCTTGGATCGCGTTGGTCTAAGAACTCATAAAATAGATGCCGCTCACCTTTTCGGACTTCAAATTAAATTCGATCGGGTGATAGTAACCGATCTGAACAAGAATCTGGTTCATTGTGACAGAGACATTCTTTTTTCCAAACTGTTTGATCAGCTTCTGTGTCGCCTGCCTTTTTGACATACCGACTTTGATACCGCATAAAGACGCTTTCTTGTTTTGGATGTCTATGACAACATCTCCCTTGCGTTTTCCGTTTTTATATGCTCCAAACGCAATCCTTGTTTTTCCGTTTTTCCAGGTATATGAATTACCCTCTCCCATGAAATCATCTTTTTCGACCTTGTTCGCCTTGCCCCACGCTTTTTTCACCGCTGCATATGTCTTCGCTCCCATCATACCTTTTACTTTTGACGGAGAAGCGCCCACGTTGCGAAACTTCAAAAAAGTTACACTCTTCCCTTTATAACGAACGGTCAGATGAACGGTTTTTGCTGCTGCATTTGCCGGCTGTACCGGCGCAAGGAAGCAGAACAGAACTGCAAGGCAAACGCCCATAGCCAAGAATCTTTTTTTGATTTTTTTCATAATTAATCTCCTTTCTCTGCTATCTTCCATAGCATTCTCCTCCATTATACTCAAAACTTTCAATATGGTCAATATATTAGTTATATTGGAATTTTCAAGCGTGATATGATTTTTAAAAATTTGAACAGGAGATTTCTATATGATTTCATACCGGCCTTTTTATGACACGCTTTTAACCAAGGGCATAACGGAATATGCTTTGATTTATAAACATGGGATTTCAGCAAATACACTCCATAGAATGAAACATGGAGCAGCGATTACAACTAAAACTTTAGATACCCTCTGCGAAGTTCTGGAATGTTCGGTAGCAGATATATTAGAATACAAATCAGAAGAGAGTTAAAGACAGGACAATGACTGAATACCGTCAATATGTCCTGTCTTTTTATTATTTAGCGGTTACTTTTATTTTCATTTTATAGACAGATACCTGTAAATTCAAAGATGCAAATGGGCGAAAAAATAAGCGTACGAATTTATCTTGTTAATGGCTCGGCTTTTTTTGAGGGGGCTATTTTTCAGTTTTTCTCCCGTTAGGGCATTTTCAACAGCTTTCTTTATGACAGTGCTTGAATTTGTTGCCCCCGATACAGCGTCAACTTCTATTTTCTGTTCTTCAACAATTCTGTCAACAACAACTTCTGCGCTGCTTCCGCGGCCGTTTTTATGTTCCAGAATATCAATGTTTGTAATTACTCCGTTTTGAACTGTTACTTCCACCTTGGCATAAACAAAATCCACGTCATATTCTCCGATATAAACTCCGTTGAGAACATTGGAAATATCTAAATTACTAAAAGTTGTTTCTTTTACTGCCCTTTTATAATCTGCCACGTTTTTCAGATAAACCGCCGTATAAATCAAAACAATAAGGAAAAGAAGAATTGCTGTAAACGATAGGATTCTTTTTCGGGATAATTTCATTTCAGGCACCTCTCCATCTTTTTTGTTATCCGTTTAGACAGTTCTTTCTTATTTTTTGCATTTGTACACACCACTTTTCCCGCCGGTTTCATGCCTGCGGTCTTGAAAAATTCGTCCATACTGCGTATTGCCCCTCTGCTCTGTCCGAATATCCACGAAAAAGGCGCGGGCGTATTGCAGGAAGTCAAAATCATATATTGCTTTCCCCGTAAGCGTGGTTTTGGAAATGTATTTGTTTCTTCCATAGCCGTTCCCAACAATCGGTCAAATAAGTTTTTGACAGGCGCCGGAACGTTCGCCCAATAGACCGGGGCGGCAAGGATAACAAGCTGACTCTTATGTAATAACACAACAATTTCCTGTATATCATCTTTCTGGACACAACTATGCGTATCCATGCAAATCCGGCAGCCTGTGCAGAAGGAAAGTTTCTTTTCATATAGATTAATTTTCGTTACCGCATAACCCGCCTGTTCAGCTTTATGAACTGCCAAATTCAACATGGCGGCTGTCGTTCGATGTGTATGAGGACTGCCTAAAATGGCAAGCACATTTTTTTCACTCATAATCATCACTCCTTGCAATCGAATAATAAACAAGGGAAAAGCCATATTCCAAAAACTTTTCTTTTGATAAACCCATTGACTGTTTAATATATTCTTCTTTGTTAACGGCAAGCTGAATGATTCCGGAAATCATACCCCAAAAATTAAATATAGCAGGCATAATTTCCAAATCACCTCGTAAATCCCCCTGTTCCATGCCGGATAACAAAAAGTTTTTTATTTTTTCATTTATTTCTTCCCCAATTTGATAAGTTTCCCTTTCTTCCGGCAGACGGTCTTTGCTCTCAAAATCAATGTTAATATTATCCAATACCATTTTGAAATAAAAAGGAAATTCCTCTTGATACTGCACCAGCCCGCGGCAGATAAAATCATATCTTACTTTCGTGGTTTTATGCTGTATCAGAGCAGAAGATATATAGTCATAAAGTTTTTTCATACTGTTCAATGCTAAAATGCCGACTATCTCCTCTTTATTTTCAAAATATACATATAATGTTGCCTTGCTGTATCCGGCGGCTTTCGCTATATCGTCCATTGAAGTCGCGGCAATCCCCCTTTCCATAAATAAAGCGGATGCCGCAGACACTATGTTTTCCCGGTGTACGCTTCTAGGCTCTTTCTTTCTTCGCCCCATATGTTCCTCCTTGCAATAATTAAACTTTCAGTTCAATTATATGGAAAGTATTTCTTCTTGTCAATGAGGTTTAGAGATAAATGTATTATGTCAACTTGCAAATCCCTATCCGTAAATTCTCTCAAACTTCCGTCAAACCGACCAATGCCCAATAGGGATATGATTTTTTCAATCAGCTCATGGAGCATGAAGCTGTCGAGTTCCTCAAAACTGATGTATTTTGGGATTAGCTTTGAGAAACGCTCTACGTCAGACATTGCGGCATTGGAACTGTCAATGCGTTTTTCCAGTTCACGGATGGTGTGCTGCAATCCACATTCATCATGAAAAGCAGTACACCCGCCAAAATGTATGTATCGCTTTTGTTTACCGTTTTTTTATTGTATTGCGGGGAATCTGCTTCCCCATCAGTCTCCTTTTCTCATTCGTATTATGTATTCTTCTCACGCCCTTGCGTCAAAGCCGCCTTGCATTTCCATTCCGGCAACACTGGCATTTATCTCCTGCCTTGCCGACCGGAACGCATCATAATAGGCAGCCTTCAAAGCCCCGTGTACCTGCGTCTCCGCCTTCGACTCCTTCTCAT
>BLMD01000389.1 GCA_011959925.1 Lachnospiraceae bacterium | reverse complement strand
ATACCAGCAGGGCATAGGCTTAAGCTGCTACAGCGCTGGGTAAACAATAGAATTATTTTTAGGAGCTGCAAACGGTTTGAGGATTACGACGGCAGAAAGTGAGGCAGGAAATGGCAATATATAGGGAAGTGCGCACAGAGGTATACTGCGACATATGCGGCGAGCAGATAGTAGCCTTTAAAGATGCAGGCAGGACGGGTGGCGTAAGTAGGGACTGGGTGGCGTACTTTGCACGTCAAGAGGGCTGCGCGACGGGCAAAAAGGTTATCTGTAAAAGCTGCCGCATAAGCAGGCGTATAGAAAAATGTAGCTTGCAAAAGAAGTGCGGGGCAGCAGGCGTGGACGGTAGCGGCGCTTGCCTGGGATTTGGTAAAGAATTTGACGACGAGCCTATAGAGCAGTGCAAGCGCTGTATTGCGTGTACTTCTTTTGACTGGGAAGAGGAAAAACAGCGGTTAAGCATAGAGGGCAGACATAGAAAGCGAGGCAGACAATGAGGCGACGCAGACGGGAAAACCAGATACTTAAAGGGCTGATACGGGCGGCAGTAGCCGTGGCAATCTGCATAGCAGGGCTGATACTCTTTTTTGTGTTCGTTTGGTGGCAGGCGCAGCAGGCAGAGCCGACGACGGACGAAGAGGTAGCAGCATTGATGCAGCGGCAGCAGGCAGAGCAGCTGGTTATTGAAACACCAGAGCCAGCTACAGAGGGCAGCATAACCATTTATACGCCAGACGGCGCAGTATACGGCTATTTTGGGAATATAGACATTATAAGCGACGGCGGGGACGGTAGCCAGATAAATATAGTGCTTACGGGCTGGCTGGTAGGGGAAACGCACAAAAAGGAAGAAAGCGAGGCAGGCAATGAGTGAGGTATATATACGTAGTCAAAACAAAAAAGGGCTATTCTGCCTTAATAATGCAATGGGGATAGTGTGCAGCAGGAAAGAGGAAAGATTTATAAAATTTGGCGATAATAACGAGCCAGAAAAAACCAAGAAAGAAAAGCATTGTCTTTTTCTGCAAGGAAACGGCACACAAAATGAGCTGGGAGAGTATGAGAGTATGGAACGCTGCATAGAGGTACTGGACGAAATAGAGCAGAAATGCGGGCAGTATTTGTATGCGGCAGGAAGTCTGGGGCTGATGATAGGCAGTGAGGCTATGCCACCTATGGCAGCAGTCATACCAAGAGTTTACCAGATGCCAGAGAAATAGTATGGCAGAAATCATATTACACCCATGCCACCCAGACTATTGTAAGGAATGTATTTTTTATGGCAGCAGTAATGACGGCTGCCAGAGCGAGGATTACATACAGAACAGCTACAAAGTAAATTGCGTGTGGCATTACTGCAAATACAAGCGGAAAAGGCACACAGAAAGCGAGGTAAGAGAATGAAATACAGATATTACAGCACACAGCGCCCAGTATCGGCGGGGACATATCCAAAGCCAAAGGATAACCCAGCTATGCTTATTCACAATTATAATGAGCGGCAATACGTGACAGAGATACGGCGGCTGGCATGGGGATATATTGAGTATGATAAGCCGCTGGAAAATGCAGACATTGACGGCTACGAGCTTATACCAGCTGCTTTTTTCTTATAAAGAAAGCGAGTGGAAATATGTACACATGGAAAAACGGGAACTATCAGCACGTAGGCGCAAACATTCAGAAGAGCATAAAAATAGACACTGAAACAATGGAAATCATAGAGGCGGTAGCGGGGCGCAGCTTTTCTGACAAAGTGCGGAACATGGCAGCAGAGTATGTACGGCTAAAGTGTGACGAGCTGGCGTCTAAAAAGTAATACCTATTCAGGATTAAGTAATACTTTTGCGAAA
>BLMD01000388.1 GCA_011959925.1 Lachnospiraceae bacterium | reverse complement strand
AGGGTGTGTTACGGACTTTCACCGATTAGATTGCGCCCATACTGGGCGCACGTAAGAAACCGGCTGTCCAACAGCGGACAACCGGTCAAATGTTTTAATCTGTTACATACGGCATTAATGCAATATGACGGGCTCTTTTAATTGCAACGGTAAGTGCTCTCTGGTGTTTTGCACAATTTCCGGTAATTCTTCTCGGAAGGATTTTTCCTCTCTCGGAAATGTATCTCTTTAATTTATTGGTATCTTTATAATCGATCACATTATCTTTTCCGCAGAATACACATACTTTTTTCCTTCTGTGCATAGGTCTTCTTTTAAAAGAACCTCCGTCTTTGCTTTCTTTATTGTAAGCCATTTCGTTACCTCCTATCAGAATCTAATTGAAAGGCAGCTCCTCATCTATTCCATCCGGAATATTCATAAATCCGTCTCCTGCTGCAACGTTCGGCGACGGTCTGTCTATCGGAGCAAATCCTCCGTTATTATCACTGGCGCTCTTACTCTCCGCAAATTCCTGTTCCTCAACTACAACGTCTGTCGTATAAACTTTCTGTCCGTCCCTGTTGGTGTAGCTTCCGGTCTGAATTCTGCCCGTAATCGCGATTTTGGTTCCCTTGCGTAAATATTTTTCTGCAAATTCACCCTGACGGCCGAATGCGACGCATCCGATAAAATCAGCTGTCTGCTGATCGTTATCACGGCGAAATCTTCTGTCTACGGCAAGCGTATATCTTGCTACTGCGGTTGACTGTTCTCCCTGTGAGTAACGAACCTCCGGATCCCTCGTCAGCCGTCCCATAAGAATTACTTTATTCATATATTTCCTCTTTTCTGCTTATGCCTCGTCTTTTCTAACGCATAAGAAACGAAGAACGTTATCCATGATACGCACTCTCTGTTCCACCTGTGCCGGAACATCTGCGTCTGCATCGAACTGGATAAAATAATAGAAGCCTTCTCTCATCTTCTGGACTTCGTAAGCCAATCTTTTCTTACCCCAGTCCTCAACTTCCGTTACAGTTCCGCCGAAACGAGCAATATACTCTTTCGCTTTTTCAACTGTAGCAGTTCTGGCATCATCTTCGATTTTTGCATTAACAACAAGTGCTAATTCATATTTGTTCATGCAATTGTACCTCCTTTTGGTCTCTGGCCCTTTCTTTAAATTTTTTTCAGTCAGCTTCACCTGGTTTCTTTTTTGAAAGAGCAAGGATATAATAGTTTTTCACGAATAAGTATGCTACCATATCTTTCATTTAGAATCAAGTGTTTTTCTGATTTCTTTTACATTTTTTTCAACTAATTTACGTGCGATCATGATCTGATGGCCGCAGCCTAAACATTTTAACCGAAAATCCGCGCCTACGCGCAACACTTCCCATTCATGACTTCCGCATGGATGTTTTTTCTTTAATTTTACAATATCCCCTATCTCAAACTGCATATTACCTCTTTTCTGCCGCATGGCATAACGGTATGCCTGTGGTATTACCTCTTTTCTGCCGTATGGCATAACGGTATGCCCACAGATCTAAAGTTCAATTGCCGAAAAGACTTCTCCTATCTTTCCTTCGACCCTAAGATCAGCCCTGTGATCAAACGGTGTTGTCGATGTATTGATCAGTACAAGTTTACTGCCGCGATAATAATCAATCAGCCCAGCGGCAGGATACACCGCAAGGGATGTTCCTCCGACAATCAGCATATCTGCCTGCGAAATAAAACGAATCGATTGACGCATTGTCTCATCGTCAAGTCCTTCCTCATACAAAACCACATCCGGCTTAATATCGCCGCCACAGCTTTTGCAAATCGGGCAGTTTTTGCTTTTTTGTATATATTCGGCATCAAACAGCCTGCCGCAACTTTTGCAGTAGTTCCGATGGACGCTGCCGTGAAGTTCCAGAACATGTCTGCTTCCCGCCGCCTGATGCAGTCCGTCAATATTCTGCGTGATCACGGCTTTTAATTTCCCCGCCCTCTCAAGCTCTGCCAGTTTTTTATGAGCGGCATTTGGTTCTGCATCCAGACAGAGCATTTTTTTTCGGTAAAACCTATAAAATTCCGACGTATTCTGCATATAAAAGGTATGACTCAAGATTGTCTCTGGCGGATAGTCATACTCCTGATGATACAGCCCGTCCACGCTTCTGAAATCCGGAATCCCGCTCTCGGTAGATACCCCTGCGCCGCCAAAAAACACAATATGATCAGACTCTTTTATCCAATGCAGAAATTGTTGTATCGGTTCCATTCCGCAGCTCCTCCTCGTTTTATTATAAATTTGCGATAATCAAAATTGCCATCAGCAATACTGTACCAATCGTTCCGATCAATGCAAGTATATTTATGACTTTTATTCTATTCTCTTTTAATAATTTTGACAATAGCCAATAACAAACAATTCCGATCAGCCCGCCTGCCGTATTGCCGATCAAATCCGTAATATCGCTTGCGCCGATCGCAAATATATACTGCACTGTTTCATATGCCAGACTGGTCAGACATGGTATCAAAGCTTTTAATATGAAATTCCAGTCTTCTTTGAGCATACTGATATAAATTCCATAAGGGATAAATGCTGCAATATTTAACAGGATCTCGGACAGATCGATCCGTCCGTTTACAATGGCTGAATCCCCAAGAGGGATCAGATTGATATTCCGCAACTCCATTTTTGCAATATCGGATAAACGAATCTGCATTTTAAATAAGATGATCCATGTCAAGGCAAATACATACACCAAAAACAATCCTCTGGTTAAGTTTAACCTCTTCTCTTCTTTCATCTGATAAAACCTCCGAACTTTCTTTTCCCTGACATCTCAAAATAATAACAACGCAGATGCAAACCGGCAACCGATAAGAAATAAAAATATTTCTGTTCCCCTCTTTCGGCTTTTTGTGGTTCACATTGTTTTTTGAAGTCAGCCATAGTTATTGTATCATGTATTTTTTAAGAAAAAAGGAACATATTATTTAATTTTCTTTCATACAGATTTCTTTCTCTGGGATCCTGAAATCGTATGATTTCTACTATGGTTGATGATATCCTGTCCGTTCGGTTCTCTGATAAAAAATATGACCGCGACGTCTGCCTGCGATCATATAGATAAGTTGCGGGGGCAGGATTTGAACCTGCGACCTTCGGGTTATGAGCCCGACGAGCTTCCAGACTGCTCCACCCCGCGATATTCCTTTGTTTTCATGTATGGGCTATTATAGCCTTTTACAATTGAATTGTCAATTCATTTTCTGTGATTAATCTTCTTTTCCGGTTTTTCTTCCGGAGAAAAAGAAAATAATTATAAAAAAAGTGAATTTATCCCTTAAAACTTATTTCTTATGCTATAATAGAATTATGCAAAAAAGAAAAAGGAGTGTGAAACGATGACTAATGAAATGACAAACCCGACAAACGAATCCATGGACGATTACAAAACCGAACTGGAATCTTCGTTCCGAAAACTTTCGGAAGGAGACATCATAACCGGAACCGTGATCGCCGTAACGGAGGAAGAAGTAACGCTTGATTTAAAGTATTATGCCCCCGGCATTATCAAAGCAGAAGAAATCAGCAGCGACCCGGATTTTAATCTGACAGAAAGCGTTCAGATCGGAGACACTATGGAAGCTACGATCATCCGCATGGACGACGGAGAAGGAAATCTCCTGCTTTCCCGAAAAGAAGCAAACGATGTGCTTGCATGGGATAAGTTAAACCGGTATTTGGAAGATGAAACCAATTTAAATGTCAGAATCAAAGGAATTGTCCCAAGCGGCGTGATCGCTTATGTGGAAGGTATCCGCGGATTTATTCCGGCTTCCCATTTAAGTCTGGATTATGTGGAAGACTGCAACCCATGGCTTGGTAAAAACATTGACGTTAAAGTCATTACAGTAGACAAAAGCAGAAAAAAACTTGTGCTTTCTGCAAAAGTAATCGAACGTGAAAAGGCAGCGGAAGAACAGAACCGCAAAATTTCCATGCTGGTACCGGGCAGTATAGTAGAGGGAACCGTGGAAAGCCTTATGCCTTACGGCGCTTTTATCAATATCGGCGGAGGGTTAAGCGGTCTGGTACATATTTCTCAGATTTGTACCAAAAGGATCAAAAAACCGGGAGAAGTCCTCAAGGTCGGACAACAGGTGAAAGCAAAAATCCTTAACACCAATGACAATAAAATCAGCTTGAGTATGCGTGCGTTGGAAGAAGAGATGGCGGATACCCAGACAAATGAAATTCATGAAAGCGTGGAAGCATTCGTATCGCATGAATCTGCTTCTACCAACCTTGGATCACTGCTTGCCAATTTAAAACTGGATATTTAAAAAAAACAGACATATTTCTGCAGTAAACAAGAAGTATGTCTGTTTTTATCCCTTTATTCCAAAGCGCCGCCTCTTTTATTCATGATCCACAGGGCAGCGGCGGCAGCTGCCGTGCCAATCGCCATACCCGCCAGTACATCCGAGGGATAATGTATCCCGATATAAAGCCTTGTAAAACAAATTAAAATTCCGAGGAAACATGCAGGAATCCCCGCTTTTTTGGGAAGCCTGATTAAAAAAACAACCGAGGCTGCCATAGAAGCCGTGGAATGACCCGAAGGAAATGAAAAGTCCACTGCTTTTTTTCCAATCAGGCGCAATCCCTCTATCACCTCATACGGCCGTATTCGCATGACCGCGTTTTTCAGCCAGAGGTTGGTAATGAGAAATCCAAAAAACAATGCGATCAGGCCAGTCAGTCCGACGCTTTTGTATTGTTTGGAAAACAAAAGAAAAACAGATGCTGCGATCCAAAACCATCCCGCATCCCCGAGGCCGGTAACTGCCGTCATCACCGGATCCAAAAAATCTTTTCGGAGATATTCCTGTATCCATAATAAAATTTCTCCGTCGATCTGTGTCACAAACTCCATAGCGTTTCCCCTTTAATCTTCAAATAAAGGCGTGGAAAAATAGCGTTCTGCCGTATCCGGCAATACGGTAACAACCGTTTTTCCGCTTCCTAACCGTTCCGCCATTTTTAATGCGGCAGCCACGTTTGTACCACTCGAAATCCCACACATAATTCCCTCCAGACGCGCAAGGTCTTTTGCCGTTTGGATTGCCTCTTCATCGCTTACGATATAAATATCTTCATAGATCTTTTGATTTAAAATCTGCGGAATCACCCCGTCTCCGATTCCCATCTGTATATGCGTACCGATCGTACCGCCCGCTAGAATAGCGGCATTTTCCGGTTCTACCGCCCAGATTAATATCTCCGGATTCTGTGCCTTTAATACTTCGCCGATCCCTGTGATCGTACCGCCTGTACCGATGCCGGAACAGAATCCGTGAATCGGTCCCGCCACCTGTTCTAAAATTTCAAGCGCCGTATGATGCTTGTGCGCTTTAATGTTGTTTGGATTTTCAAACTGCTGCGGCACAAAAACATTCGGATCTTCTTTCGCCATGCGCAGCGCAGTCTGTAAACATTGTTCAATGCACTCGCCGATATTTCCGTTATCATGGATCAATATTACCTCAGCGCCATAATGTTTGACCAAAAGCCTGCGTTCTTCGCTGACAGAATCGGGCATGATAATAACCGTTCGATATCCCCGTACGGCTCCCACAAGTGCAAGACCGATTCCCTGATTTCCGCTGGTCGGTTCTACAATTACCGTATCCTTATGTACGAGACCCATTTTTTCCGCCGCCAGTATCATATTGTATGCCGTACGGGTTTTAATCGAGCCTCCGACATTTAAGCCTTCAAATTTAACCAGTACCTCTGCGCTGTCCGAACGGCTCATCCGGTTTAAACGTACCATCGGCGTATAGCCGATTGCTTCGAGAACGTTAGTATAGATCATTTCTCTTCTCCTGTTTCTAATTTTTTTCATGGAACATCTGATGATATCATATATTTAAAAGAAAATACCTCCGGAGCATATCTATGCAGTTTTTATTATTTTTATCCGAATCTGTCATTCCGCTCATCGTATTTCTGATCATCGCTTATGGGTTGTTAAACCGTCAGAATGTCTATCAGGATTTTTTAAAAGGCGCGAAAGACGGCTTTTTTACGGTGATTGATATCCTTCCCACTCTCATCGGGCTAATGACTGCCGTCGGAATTTTACGCGCTTCCGGTTTTTTTGATTTTCTTTCGAAGCTTTTAGAAAAACTGATGGGACCTCTGCACGTTCCCACCGAGTTAATTCCCACCGCTCTTGTAAAAATGTTTTCTTCTTCAGCGGCAACGGGGCTGCTGCTGGATTTGTTTAAAACATATGGCACGGATTCTTTTATCGGGCTTTCCGCTTCCATTATGATGAGCTGTACGGAAACTATTTTTTACACAATGAGCATTTATTTTATGCATGTCCACGTAAAGAAAACGCGGTTTACGCTTCCCGGAGCATTGTTAGCTACTTTCAGCGGCATTGCCGCAAGTATTTTCCTTGCTTCGCTGATGACGTAACATCAGGCGTTATTTCTTTATAATATGCAGACGGCTTCTTTTTTCAAATAAAAACCGTTCTTTTTTATCCTGAAAATAAGTATCTACGGCTTGCCTGCAGCCAGACCAGTGATCATAATCATCGATCACCAAAATACCTCCCGGCACAAGCAGCGGTACAATCCTCTCTAAGCACACCAGTACAGAATCATACCAGTCGCAGTCAATGTGCGCCAATGCCACCGGCTCTTTACAGATTAATGTATCTTCAAATAATCCTTTAATAAACGTTATATTTGATTCCCGGGGATCTTTTATCCCCAGAGCCGTACAAAAACTGTTTTTTACCGTTTCTAAGAGATTTTCCTGATAACCGTAATAAACATCTCCGCCAATCCCAAATGACCTTCCCTGTTTGATTTCCCGATACCGTTCTTTCACGTCTTCTCCGTCATGTTCTCCCGGAGCCGGTATCATTCCAAAGACGTCATAAATAAACAACGGCTTATCCTGATTCTTTTCCTGCGCAATACATATGCCGGAACCTCCCAGTGCACAGCCGGTTTCTATGATGCAGCCATTCAGATCGTCCGTTCTTGCCGCAGCTTCCATCAAATCCCACAGCGCCGCAGCTTCCAGATACGTCAAACGGTTCCGGCGGACAGAATCGATGGTCTGTCGTCTTTTGTTTATCATACGAAAAAGAACCGTCCCGTCATCCGTTTTTTCTGTCCGATCTGGCAGAAAACCCATCTGCCGTAATTTTTTTAACAAAATGTCCGAAGACAGGTGATTTTGATATCCGCATCGTTCCCTTTCGGAACAGTCCCCACCGTCTTCTGCTGCCAGATAGGAAAGCAGGATTTCCCTCCTGCCGCTTTGACACATCTTTTCCAGAAAGGCGTCTGCATCTTTGATATATTCCAGACAATTTACACAGACGACCGTATCTGCCTGCACATTTGGAAAATCGCCTTGATTATATTCTTCTATGACCGCGGCATTTCCGCTGTTTACATAATCGACGCCCCAATATTCCACCGCCGCGTTCATCAAAAGCTCATTGCTTTCTTTTGTTCCGCTGCCCAGATCCAAAATAGAAAAACTCTCTTTTGAAATCAAAGGAAGTATCTGTCGTACTGTTTTTATAATACATGCATCTTTCATCCTTATAACTCCTTCGCTTCATCTGTAACCAGAATACTCTATTTGATTTCCGATTACAAGCTTTATCCGGGAAAAGTATTTGTATCGCTTCCCTCTTCCAATTTCATGCATCAAAAAAACGGGAGTGCATCTGGCATGCTCCCGCTTTTTTCTGTCTATAATACTTTGGAAAGAAAATCCTGTAACCTTGGGTTTTTGGGATTTGTAAAAAATTCTCCTGGCGTATTTTCTTCCATGATAATGCCTTCGTCTACAAATAACACTTTGCTGCCGACTTCTCTGGCAAATCCCATCTCATGCGTAACAACCACCATCGTCATCCCGCTCTCTGCCAGTTCTTTCATTACGTCTAACACTTCGCCGACCATCTCAGGATCAAGCGCCGATGTCGGCTCGTCAAACAGCATAACTTTCGGGTTCATCGCAAGAGAGCGGACAATAGCGATTCTCTGTCTCTGTCCGCCGGAAAGCTGAGACGGATATGCATCAGCTTTTTCCGTTAAATTTACTCTCTTTAAAAGATTCAGCGCCGTTTCATCAGCCTCTTCCTGGCTCATTAGCTTTAATTTCACAGGCGCTAACGTAATATTTCCCATGATCGTAAGGTTATTGAACAGATTAAAATTCTGAAACACCATTCCCATATGTTCCCGGACTTTGTTAATATTCGTCTTCGGGTCCGTAATCAGCTGACCGTCAAACCAGATTTCACCGCTCGTAGGCTGCTCTAACAGGTTCATACAGCGCAAAAATGTACTTTTTCCGGATCCTGAAGGACCGACAATAACAATCTTTTCCCCTTTTTCCACATGGTAATCGATGCCCTTTAACACCTCGATTTTACCAAACGATTTATGTAGTTGTTTAACGGTGATCACCTTTGCGCAGCCTCCTCTCCAATTTCTCGATCAACTTGCTGAGTATCTTTATAATGATAAAATAGATCACGGCTGCGCCGATCAATGGCATAAACGCCTCGAATGTCCGGGAAGAAACCTGACTTGCCGTTCTGGTTAGATCCGATAAACTGACATACCCCACAATCGCAGTCTCTTTCAGAAGTACAATAAATTCATTGCCGATCGGCGGCAGTACATTTTTGATCGCCTGCGGCAGAATAATATAGCGCATGGTTTGTCCTTTTGACAGTCCAAGCGAGCGCCCAGCTTCCATCTGTCCATGATCCACTGCCTGAATCCCCGCACGCATGATCTCGGATACATAGGCCCCGCTGTTGATACCGAATGTAAGCACTGCGATCAAAACGCCGTTTTTACTGCCTTTCATCACGACAAACCACATAATTAAAAGCTGCAGTACCGAAGGCGTTCCGCGGATAATATCAATGTAAATCTGAGCGATTACGGAAAATACGGAACGCTTTCCGTCCTTTTTTACAGACAGCTTCATCAATGCCACAATCGTTCCGATCGCTACGCCTAAGATCGCGGCAAACAGCGATACCTGCAGCGTTACACCAAGGCCGTTTACATAGAGCTTCCAGCGGTCTCCCTCTAAAAAAGCAATCTGAAATTTATTTGCTATTTCCGCAAACCATTCATTCATCCTGTTCTCCAATTCCGGCTGCCTGATCTATGCAGCACGGCATACAGGCAGCCTTTGGGCTTAATTTTCGATATATTGAGATACTAATTCGTCAAATGTTCCATCTTCTTTGAGTTCTGCAAGCGCATCGTTTACCGATTTTGCCAGCTCCTCGTCTCCCTTTGGAAGCGCAATTGCATAATATTCTTTTTCAAAACCAAATTCCGGGCTTTCACCGTCATAAAGCTTTACTTCATCCTTAAACTGCTCGCCGAATACCTGCGCCGGATTCTTGTCAATAATCACGGCGTCTACTCTTCCGTTTCTCAAATCGTTGACTGCGTCTACCGCTTTGTTATACTGCGCCGCCGTCGCGTCTTTGATACCCTCTACGATGAAATCGCCTGTCGTGCCAAGCTGTACGCCGATATTTTTTCCTTCCAAATCTGCTGCAGAAGCAATTTCTGAATCTGCCGGTACAATCACATACTGTACGGCTTCGTAATACTCGTCGGAAAAATCAACCATATTTTTACGCTCGTCCGTAATCGTCATGCCGGCAATTGCTACGTCGATCTTGCTTCCGATCGAAGCTACCAAAGAATCAAATTCCATGTTTTCTACGGTTACTTCCACGCCGATTTTCTCGCCGATTGCTTTGATAAGCGCCATATCGAAACCGTCCGGTTCCCCGTCGTCTCCTACATATTCAAACGGAGGAAATTCTGCGTTTGTACCTACATTTAAAACGCCGTCAGAAAGAGGTCCTTCTCCTTCCGAATTATCCTGTGCACTTTTTTCTGTGTCTGCTGCTGCATCCGCTGCATTTCCTGCTGCATCGCCGGATTCCGCCGTCTTGTCTTTCCCGTCAGATCCGCATCCTGCGAATGTCACGGTCATCGTCATTGCCAATAAAACTGCCGCTACTGTTTTTTTCATATTCTATTTTCCTCTCTTTCCTAACAAATCTTTTATATTGTAACATCTTTATTCATAAATACAAGTATAAAAATGAAAATCATGCAAGATTTCCAGAAAAAACAGGCTTTCTATGCAAAAATATACATAAAAAACCTGTAAACTTCCATCCTGTATGCAGCGCCCCTGTATTTTTTATCAAGACGCTTCTGTCAATTCATATATTTCAGGATCGTATCCCAGATGCGACTCTGCTCCAATCCCAGCTTCCAAAACGCCATGCCCGCCAGTTTGCTTTCTGACGCTGCTTTTAAACGAAGTTCCATAGATTCCGCATCTTCCAGCCAAACTTTATAGGTTTCCCCTCCGTTTACATATTCCGCATAATACTGACCGTCTTCTTCAGACCAGGAAGCTTCTGCTCCGTTTTCGGAAACCATATTCCAGGATTCTTCCATGCTCGATGCCTGAGACGTAAGCTCATACGGCACGTAATCTTCCGCTGCCGCCTCTACATCATCCGATGCCGCTTTCGGCGTTTCTTTCCATATTCTTGTAAAAAACGGAGCTGCCAGAATCGTCTGTTCCGCCGGAACTTCTTTTAACGTATTTTTGATGCCGTCTCTGACAAATCCGATCGAAGCAACGGATCCTTCGTCCGAACCCGCATAATGCTCGTCATATCCCATAATAATCACATAATCCGCAAAATTCGCCTGCTCGCTTCTGTTATAAAAAGCCGTGTACTCAGTCGGCACATAGTTATCTACCGATAATATGATTCCGTTATTCTCACATTTTAATGATAATTCCCGGATAAACTGAATATAACCTTCTCCTGCTTCCGTTTCAATCGCTTCAAAGTCTACGTTAATACCGTCAAAATCATATTGTATCGCAGCAGCAATCAGCTGATTGACCATATTCGTCCGTTTGGAAGTATGCGTTAATACATTTGTCGTATCTACTTCTTTATTTTCCAGGTTGCTGACTAACGCCCAGACTTCAACTCCCTGGCTGTGGCAGTAATCCACATATTCTTTGCTGGCAAGGTTCATCAATCCTCCCTCGTTGTCGTTTAAATAAAACCAGGTGGGAGATATAACGTTTAACCCTTTTGTTTTGGAAATCACGTCCGATACCGTACGGTTGGCATCTTTCGTCGTAACCTGATGCCAGCCCATATTGATCTTTTCCTCTTTTAAAATATGAGAAAATTCTTCTTTTTCAAAACTGTGTTTATATTTCTTCTGTTCTGCTTCTCCGAGTTTTTTGCTCCGGGCATAGCCTATAATGCCGGTTTCTGTGGCAACCTTATGCCAATCCTCCCCTTCCTCCAGTAAAATCAGGTTTTCTTCACTTTCTACCTGAGCAAGGATCGGACTTTTGATGCCGCCTTTCACACGGATCTGCGTATCTTTTTTCACCGGAATCACAGAAGCGTCCGACCAGTCGCTTGTAACGACAATCCGGTCGGGGTCTTCATAAAAACGGTAATCCATATCGGTAAATTTTTTTACATATTCCAATGCAATGTAAGCAGTTTCCCCATCTGCAAACACAATCGTATATTTTTCACTCTTTTTTTCTTTTGTAATGTAATACTCTTTGCCGGAAGCCGGCGCGGAGATCACATCCGAAGGCGTCGTATACAATAATAGGTTTTCATTGGTATCCCAGTAAAAACGGCTGTTAAAGACCTCTTTTAAAGTATCGTAATCTACATACAGCATTCCGTCTTTGATCACAGCCTGCTGCGGTATGATCTCATGATTCAGTACAATCGCCGCAGAGGATTGTTCCGTTACGCCGAAATATTCGTATAAATCCATTTCCTCTTTTGTCGGTGTATATTTCTGAATGATCTTACCTATGATAAGAACCAATATTATGATCACAATCACTGCTGCAGCTAAAATTGCCGACTGCTTCACGCGCCTTTTGTCCATCCGTCTGTTCCTCCTTAGAATACGTACCTGTCTGTATCATACCTGTTTCTTTGGATATCACATTACCATCCTTTTTAAAGATTATACCATATTGACGGACAGATTCAAATACAGAAAACATCGGATTTGACTCTTAATATTACTGCGGCAATTTTTTCTTCTTTAATTGTAATGTTTCAAATCAGCTATCTTGTTATTTCATCGGATACCAGTGCAAAGACGAATCATAATAATATCCATGTTCTGTATCATATTCATAACAGATACCAATCTTAAAATCACTTTTTTTTCCACTATATTTTTTTAAATCCAGATTGTCAAATACAAATGTTCCATCTTCTCCCACATCTGCATAAATATATGTTGTCAGAGTATCTTCTCCGCTGATACGTTCTTCTATTGTCATTTGTACTTTTTCTGCAGGCATATAAATACGCCCTGAAATCTTTTCCGTACTGCAATTCACCTGTTCTATACGGAAAGGCTCAATATACTCCATAGCGTATTCCAGGTTTTGATGCTCCATATCCTCTATAAACCATTTACTGAATTCTGAAATCGGAAGTTTTGTCTTTACAACATCCGAACCGCTGCTTATAAAATTATATCCAAACCTAACAAAATTTAATTTTGGAAGGCTCTTTAAATTCGGCAGCTCCGTGATCCTGTTATAATCGATCTTTAAACTTTCTAAATTTTTTATAGTTGTAACTTTCTCGATATTTTTCAGCCGATTATCTGACGCATATAATACCTTTAAATTACTCAAATTCTCAATCCCATCCAGGCAATCCAACTGATTAGACGATATTTCTAAATATTTTAGTTTATTCAATGTTCCTATTCCCCGCAAATCGGCCAACTGATTTTCATTTGCATATAACTCTGACAAATTCGTCAGAGCTCCAACTTCCTTCAAATCCGTCAGCTGATTCCGGTTAACATAAAGTTTTGTCAGCTTCTTCTGTTTTTTCAGTCCCTGCAGGCTTCTGATTTCATTTCTGGACAAATTCAGTCTTTTCAGATTCTTTAACTCTTTTAATTCGTTTATGCCTCTTAACTCATTCCAGCTTGCATCCAGCCAAGTCAGATTTTTCTGTTGTCCGAAACCTTCTAAGCTTTTAAGATTATTATAATAAAGATTTACACGTTTTAGGTTCCTCAAATTTTTCAATGCTTTAACACTGGATAAACGATTACACTCAAGATTCACTTCTTTTAATTTCTTCATCTGCTCTAACCCTTTTATATTTTCAAGCTTATTCCAGCTTGCATCTAATTGTTTTAAATTTTTTAATTTTTTTAAAGGTTTTAGTGTTTCTATCGCGTTATCTGATATATTGAGCACTTGTAATTCCCTAAGGCTCTGAATACCGTTGAGATTTTTCAAGCCATGTCCCTCTAAGTCCAGCTTTTTTAATCCTTTTAAATATTTTATTCCCTTTAGATTTTTTATTTTTATCTTTGTGGATGTTGATAAAGACTTTATCTTTGCTGCCTCACCTTTGGTAAATTTCTCCTTCGGTTTCTTTCCAAGTTCTTTTAAAATACTTTGGTATAATCCTTTATCCGGAATTCCTTTCTTATTGTTTTTGATTACTTCTGCCGCAAATACACCATATACAGGAATCAGACACACACATAAGAATACCAAAAGATTTATCATTGTTTTTTTAACCATATCCTTGTCCTCCAACTTAAAATACTTATTCCATTCTGTTAATTTAGGGGTTGATTAATATTTAATTTATCTAAGACAGCAGCATTATATCCATGTGCATTTAAATATGGCTTTATTTTTATCATTTTAAATTTAGCGTCTCCGTTTTGATATTTTTTCTTAATTCCCTGCAATACAGTATTTCCATCTGAATATGTTCCATTTTTTAGATTTTTGAGGGCATATTCTGTCACATATAATGCCATTTTATAACGACCTGAATAATAATTTATATCATCTGCCTCTGTAGGAGTACCTGTATGTGAAATTTTTGTTCCATCTGATCTTGTAGTTGAATGAGCAAAGGCATCCGTTATACTATGTATTGCACAGCCGTACAAAAAATATTTCTTATTTGCTTTTGTATTGTTACTTAAAATATCTTTATATTTTAAATTATTAATATCATGAACTATTTCATTAAAGATGTAATAATCCATGCCGGCAAAAGGATTATACATGATATCAATTTCACCTATTTCTCCTACTCTTAAAGCAATCTTTGTAATCATTTCTAAAACAGAAATATAATTTACATCCAATACAGCACCTGTCCACCTGTTTTTGTTATATTGTTCGTTCCATACTGTGATGTCTTTTGTTTGCCAACGCCCATGCCACCAAGGATGATATTGTCCTTTTGTCCAATTAATATTTTTATCCGGATATACTGCCCCCTGTTTTATGATACTGATTTCTGTGCTGCTGAATCCTAATCCGCTGTTTCCTTTATCAACCTCTCCTTTATGATCAGTTCCGCTCCATTTTCCTTCCACATACGTCTCGCTTGTATTGACATCCACAAATCTTTCCGGCTCATCCGTATTTTCAGGGATTCTTCTTTCCATCCCTATATCCTCTTCTTCAAATCCTTCTGTGAAAATATCGTACATTTCCTTCGCATACCCAACATCCAAGAGACCACATTCATCTGTCCCTTCGATCTCTTTCACACTTTGCTGTATCAACTGTCGAATGAATACATTTGATTTTGTCAAATCTTTCTCCCACAACAAAGATGCTGCTCCCGTTACATGCGGTACCGCTATGCTGGTTCCGTGCGTAATTTCATTTCCATCAAAAAAAGATGCCACCCGAACTTTCTCTCCTGGCGCAGCCACCTCCAATTCTTCTCCCGTATTGCTGAATGAACTGATCTTTGCCTCCGGATTTACAGAGGCTACTGCCATGACTTCCGGATATGCCGCCGGGTATTCCACGCTGCCACCCCCATTTCCTGCTGCACCGACCATCAGAAGTCCCGCTGAATAGGCATCTTTTACCGCCTGTTCCAGCGCCTTAGAGTATACCGGCGTACCAAAGCTCATATTTATGATATTCATTTTATGTTCAATACACCAGTAAATTCCGGAAATAATCCGACTTAACGGAGCCTTATTTTCATCGTCTAAAACTTTCACTGAATAAACTTCAGCATTCGGGTTTATACCAGAAATTCCAGTCCAGCCGTTTCCCGAAATAATTCCTGCAATCCCGGTCCCATGCCCAGTAGCATCCTGAAAGATCTCTGAAAGTTCTTCCTCCCCTTCGATCAGGTTCACATAACCCGCCAAATTGATTCCCGTTACATAATCTATACCAGAATCCATGACAGCAACTTTTACTTTCTGAGAAACATCCATTTCTTCAGACGCATCCTCTGCATTAACTGCCTGGAGATTCCATTCATTTTCCCTTTCTTCCCTGCATTTTTCTTCTGTATTATCTAACGATTCCCATTCCGTTTGTCCTATGTCCTCTCTCTGATTTCGAGCTTTTTCCTCGACCACCTCTTGTGACATGCTTCCTGTGAGAATCATGTCTTCTTCTATGATGATATCCTCATCTTCGTTTAATGCTTCTGCTTCTGATTTCGTTAATCTGGCAACAACCACACGCTCTGCTTCTAGTCCTGATACTTTTTCTACCATATTTTGAGAAATTCTATCTGAAATTTCGTCATACATATTTTCCTCTTCCACAACAATCACATATTGTTTTTCATTTTGCTCTAACGGTCCTATATGGGCAGAGACTGATGCAGATGGAAGGCAGGCAACGCTGATGGTAAGAAAAACAGCAGTAAGTTTTTTGATCACAGTATTCTCCTCCTTTATTTCTTTTTATAAATATTAAATATATGATTATATTAACTTATTTTTGTATTTTTGTAAATACATTTATTTTAATAAAATAAATTTTTATATTCTATTTATCACTTCCTATGTTACCCCAATAATATGTTTAATATTTTAAAGACGAATGAGTATACTATTGTTTAAATATTTTGCTCATCATTAATATTCTAAATTTAGAACTATACCATATTGACGGACAGATTCAAATACAGAAAACATCGGATTTGGTCCGAGTAACACAGTAAATCCCAATTTTTGATTATTCCATACATTTTAAATGATCCGGACACATAATAATTTGTCCGACATTCTTTATTACAGGAACCCGGCACAAATAAAAACAGCAAGAGGATTCTTTTCGAATTCCGTCTTGCTGTTTTCTCTTATTTCAACCGAACATTGAAACCGGAGGTAGAACAATATCCTTGATATTCTTCACTGTAATAATAAATCCCTATTGAAACCCGATATAAGTTTCCTTTCCATTGACTCAGATTTAAGTTGTCAAAAGAAAATTTTCCGTCTGCATCTGCATTGACGTACCAGCTGACGGCAGAATCTTCTACGCCGTCTTTATATACGGTAAGCTGTACGGCAGCCCCGGGTACAGAAACGGTTCCGGCTATTTTTGCTGTTGTTTTCTTTATGTGGTCTATGATCTGCGGCTCCGTAATCTCCACCGTATCGTTTATATTTTGATATTTCACCTGATCATTCAGCCATCCTTGATTTTCCGTAAACTTCTTTGGCATCTGTTCCATAATCTTTTCTTGTGTCAGATGATTGTATGTTAGATTGATTTTGTCCAAATTATGAAACTCGGTAAGGTCCGGCAGCCAATCCAGCTGATTGTGGCTGATATCCAATACGGATAATTTTTGGAGCGACGTCAGAACATAAATACGCGATAACTGATTTCCGGACAGATTCAAATACTCCAGCTTTCGAAACTTTAACACAAAGCTATAGTCTTTCAGCTGATTAAACGATACGTCCAGAATTTTTAAATCTCTTTGTTTTTTTATTCCCCAGGGTTCTTGTAACTGGTTTCGGCTTACATTGAGCTCCTCCAATTTTAACAGTTTTCTAATCAGGCTTATATTTGTTAAATTATTATCCGATACGTTCAGATTCTTCAGATTCTTTAATTTAGCAATTCCTTTTATATCTGTCAGGTGATTGGAAGCTGCATTCAGCGTTTCTAATTTCTTTAAACCCTTTATTGCCGTGATATTTGAAAGCTCATTGTGTTTTGCATTCAAT
Organism: Lachnospiraceae bacterium; assembly: GCA_011959925.1. GTDB lineage: Bacteria > Bacillota > Clostridia > Lachnospirales > Lachnospiraceae > Roseburia_B. The sequence goes on along the minus strand of BLMD01000388.1, from coordinate 542 downwards.
ATTTTTAATTTGCTTAGTTTCTCAATGCCGTTTAACTTTACCAGAAAATTGCCGGATACATCGAGAGAAGTAAGTTTTTTTAATTTCTTTAACGGTTTTAAGTCTTTCAGTTCATTATCGGATGCATTCAGTTTTTTCAGCCGGGATAGTTTTTCCACCCCTTTTAAATTTTTAAGTTTATTTCCCGAAACATCCAGTTTTTCTAACTTGCTTAAATAATAAATCCCTTTTAATGATTTTATGCTCTTATTGTTTACGTCAAAAGACCGAATAGTCTCCGCTTCCTGTTTGGTAAATGTTTGATTCGGTTTTTTCCCCAATTTTTTTGAAATCGCCTTATAAAGTTTCCGGTCCGGTATGCCGCTCTCATTGTTTTCAATTGTATCAGCCGCCATAACATGCAGTGACGGAACGGCCAGAGCACATAATAAGATCACCGCACATAACGCTATTTTCTTACCCATTTATCATCCCTCCTATCTTGAAATATAACTTCTCGGAATCTTCAGCCCTTATTTCATGGGGCTTTCAGAACCTATTTT
>BLMD01000387.1 GCA_011959925.1 Lachnospiraceae bacterium | reverse complement strand
GTTTTCCAGAAATCCAAACAGGGTTTCTTCGTCTTTGACCCAGTAGCCCTGCCGTATTTTCTGCCGCAGAGAATCCTCAAGGTCAGAGTAGCGAATATCCGTATACTCATATACGGTACTCTGGTCTGCATAATAAACCGTCAGATAATCGGCCTCTTCTACTATGACAAATTTATACTCTATTGTTCGGCTGACCGGAAGTGCCGCCGCTTCCTGCGTTTCGGTTTCCGGTTCTTCTGCGATCTCTGTCTGTTCGGTGGATGGAAGTACAATCGGTTCTTCCTCTTCTCTCAATAGAACGATTTGATAACATCCGATCCAAAACAACACCGTAAGAATAAAAAAAATGCGAATACCGTTGACTTTTTTCATTATAATCACCAGTCATAGTATTCGCATTAATTTCGTATTTAAACCGATTTTATCTGTAAAAACCGATTAATTTCTGGAAGCTTCAAACTCTGCTTCGCTTGCATATACGCCGATCTTATCTTCTGCATCGTTTAATGTAATACAAATGCAGGTTTTGCCCGGGTTAAGTTCGATCTCATTTCCGTTTGCGTCATAGTATCTGCAGACGCCGTCTTCGACTTCTTTTACCCATGTAATATCGATTGCTTTTCCGTTGGAAATGTATTTTCCATGTCCGCTGTAAGATGCCGTTTTGACATCCAGATATTTTCCGTCCGGCTCTACTTTATAGTCGCATACGCGGAAAATCACGTTTTTAAATGCAAGCTGTTCGCCTGTTTTTCCGTCCGTATGCGCTGCTTTATACTGATATCTTTCATACAATCCGGTCGATTCATTGTAAACGAACCACGGTTTATTTACGGAATATCCCGGTTCCACCACGGCTGCTGCCTGACCGTTTTCCATCGGGTTTTCTTCTGCTGCAAAACGGAACGTGTTGGTGTATGCGGAACCGTGCTCCGTCCGGTATTCTCTTTTTTTGATTCCTGCAATAATGCTTTCCCCGTTGATATATGCGTTGTGCGGTGATTTTCTGGACTTGTCCCTAAAAAACGTAACGTCGGCAAGATCTCCGTCCAGACCGTTTAAGTCATCAAATCTTTTTAACATCTCGGTTGCGTAGATTGCCTGTCCGTAATGCACATAAATTGCTTCAAACTCATTGGAAAGATATGCGCAATAGTGACGGCAGCTTCTGACCGACATAATCGTCGGAAGGTTGGCGTAATCCTGATAAACGGTCATCAGACGGGTCAGTCCACCTTCTGCCGGAGCTTCTACGATAATATCTGCATTGCCGACGCCGTACTGCGGCATCGCGTCTGTCGTATTTCCGATCATACACGTAACCGG
>BLMD01000386.1 GCA_011959925.1 Lachnospiraceae bacterium | reverse complement strand
GCTGTCCTACGGCGTTTTGAATATGTTTCCGGCTTTTGGGATTCCTTTTGCCTCCATTCCGCTGGCCTTGTATTTACTGCGGCAGATTTATAGGAGGCCTTCGGCAAAATGGTATGTTGCGTTGTTCTGCTATCCTTTTCTTTCTTATTTTTCCTATTTTGGATTTTTTATTTTAGCTTATCTTTCAGTGGGGATTATCTGGCTGAGTTTCCGGGATAAAAAAGTGGCGGTATCCTTGATTGGGGCGTTGTTTGTGCTTGGGCTGGGGTATGTGCTTTTTGAATATCGACTGTTCTATGTGATGCTTTTTGGCGGCGTGGAAACCATACGTTCAACGATGGTGGAGGCGGATTTGCCGGCGGGGCAGATTTTAGCTCAGAGCGTGGATGTTTGGATGCATGGCATGTTCCATGCGGAAAGTGTACATGACAAGCTGGTTTTATGGATATGCGTGGTTTATTTCTTTTATTTAAACGGGAAATATCTGGTGAAGAAAAACGGAAGGGGGATTTTCCATGATATTTATAATCTGGTGATGCTTGTGCTGGCGTTCAACAGCCTGGTATATGGGATTTATAATTGGGGGGCTTTTAGGGGGCTGGTAGAAACGCTGCTTCCGCCGTTAAAGGGCTTCCAGTTCAACCGCACTGTATTTTTCAGCCCGTTTCTCTGGTATGCTGCGTTTTTCCTTATTCTGCAGAGGGGGTATGGCTTATCGTATAAAATGGCAGGGGTATCCGCAGGCAGCAGAAATCAGCAAAAAAGCGGGCATCAGGCCGGGAGGGGATGGCGGCAGTACTGGCGGAAGTTTCCCCGGGGGCTGCGCCTGGGGGCAAATGTTTTGGCGGTTTTAGCGTTTGCGCTCATATTGTTTACTCCTTCCAGATACAACGATTTGTACCATACCTGTAAAAATAAGGCGTTAGAGATTTGGAAGGGGAAGGAAACGGATGAAATGAACTATGAAGAGTTTTATTCCGTTGAATTGTTCCGCATGATAAAGCAGGATATCGGCTATGAGGGGGAATGGGCGGCAGCGTATGGGTTTCATCCGGCGGTGCTGGAGTATAATGGGATAGCCACTCTGGATGGGTATCTGGGCTTTTACCCCCAGCAATATAAAGAGGACTTCCGTCAGATAATCGCGCCGGCCATAGAAAGGATGGAACCTAGCAGGATTTATTATGACGACTGGGGGGCAAGGGCATATCTTTACTCCGGAACGGAGGCCTCGGCCGTGAGCACTTTGAAGTCTTTTGCGGCGGCGGATCAAGAACTGTATATTAATAGTGAGGCATTTGTGCAAATGGGGGGCGAGTATATTTTTTCCCGGTTTGCATTAAGCAATGCGGAGGCGCTTGGGATGGAACTGGCCGGGGTATACGGAACGGACGGGAAACCCTATGCGGTATATGTGTATGCGCTGGATGTTTAAAATTGACACATAGGCAGTTGTGAGAGTCTGGGCTGCCGGAATATTCAGCCGGGGGTATTGGTTTCACAGCTGCCTGGAAGCTGCACAGGAGGAAAGGAGCGGGCAAGGAAAAGTGGGAGTATTTAGGGATAAAAGGAAAAGGGAACGTGTTATAGAAGCCGTTTTTTATTTACTGGTATTCGCATCTATTATGTGTTTTGCCATGGTACAGACTTATGGTGATCCGCCGGATGAAATTAACCGGTTTAAGGTGGTAAACTACATATGCAAATATGGTGCGCTGCCCCATGGGGCGGACCCGGAAGTGCTTTTGGCGGGATATGGGGCATCCTATGCTTTTCAGCCTATTCTGACTTATATTATTCAGGGCTTTTTGTTACGGCTTTTGTGTTTGGTTACCAATGACGGGTATGTGCTGCTATTGGCGGCGCGAATGGTAAATGTGGTTTTGGGTGTGCTGATGGCCTATTTTGTGAGGAAAATAGCGAAGGAAGCATGGGGGAATCCATACATTCAGTGGACGTTTACGCTGCTGGTGGTCTTTCTGCCCCAAAATATTTTTATCCATTCCTATGTGAATACGGATTCCATGGCGATGCTGTCGGTGGCTATTATTTTTTATGCGCTGCTCAGGGCTCAGAGGGAGGCAAAAGGAATCCCAAAAGCCGGAAACATATTCAAAACGCCGTAGGACAGC
>BLMD01000385.1 GCA_011959925.1 Lachnospiraceae bacterium | reverse complement strand
GTTTGATTATAACAGAAATTTTATGGATTTGCATTAAAGTTAGTGCATATGGGGGAGCGCCCCGCCCCCAGGTTCTGCCTTTAATCAAAGGGCAGCTTCTCGTCGCTCCCTTCCGGCACTTTCATAAAGCCTGTTTCGTCGGATTTCGGCGCTGCCGGCTCGCCCTGGCTGCTGCTTCCGGTTGTGGTGTAGTCTGCGTCGTCTACGTCGATCTGGCGGTGCTGCTGCTTAATAAAGTCCTTCATGACTCCGGCCTCTTTTTCCTTTTCGGGGCTTAACTTTCCGACGAAGGTAAATACTGCGCGGCTGTATGCGATCCCGTTGGCGTTCTTTTCTTTCTTCAGTGTAATCTTGGTTACTACCTGCCAGCAACGGAAGCCCTTAAGGATCACCCGCTTGGCGATATAGTCGCGCATATACTTAAGGCTGGTAGGCGGCAAGGAAAGCACCAGAGGTACGGGGTTCCCTTCTCTCAAAATAAATACCCTGTGTACGTTCTTACAAGCCTTCCCCTTGTCGTCGCTGCCGAACTGGTTATAAGGGCAAGAGGCGCAGTCCTTAATTTCTCCGGTTTCCCTCTCTACGCCCTGCTTTCCGTCGAAGCTGCTGCAGTCCGGCTGCTCGTTGCCTCCTGCAAATTTATTGATCCAGTATGCGTTGACCGGGTGGTGGTCCAAAATAACGCCTACGATCTCCGTTGCGCTCTCCGGGTTTTCGTCATCCTCTCCGGGAACCTCGAAGGCAAGGCCGCCGCCGGAAGGAATTTTAACGCGGTCGAAAGGAAGGGCGCCCAGCCCGTCCATTTCCTCCGCTACTGCCTGCGCTAAATCTCCGCTTATGGTCTGCAGGTCGAAGCTGTCTATTACTTTCAATTCGTTCTTTGCCATGGTGTTATATCCTCCTTTTTATTTATGCGCCCGGCGCCAAAACCGGCGCGGCTGCGTCCTGTGCTGCTTCCTTGCCGGCCCCGTTGCTCTCCTGGGGCTGGATCTTCTCTACTTCCTTAATGCGGTAGCAGGTTTCGATGCTTGCCTGGCGGTACTTGTTTTCGTGCTGTCCGTCCAGGGTGGTGGTAACAAAGTAGCCGTTTGAAAGTCCGGCAAACCTGCAGACTACGTCCTCCGGGGTCCTCCTGCTTACCCGAAGCATAATAGCGTCGCCCTCTTTCAAGACCTGGCCGTCGCTGGCCTCCACCTCAACCTTTACAATTTCATTTACTTTTAAAGCCATCTCGTGTCCTCCTTAACTTTCTTCCGGATTCCCGTCCGGATCGTACCCCTCGGCTTTCTCCTGCGGCCCACCGTCGCCCTTTTCGTCCTCGCCCTGGGTTTCCTCGGCTTCCTCAAACTCGCCGCCCTCCTGGGCCTCCTGGGCGCTCATTTCGGCTATTGCCTGCTCTATCGGTGTCCGGCTGTCGTAGCCGTAATAAAGGTCGTTTAATATTCGGGTAGCGTCCGCCGCCATCCCTATCGCTTCCATGGCAAGCTCCAGCGCCTGGCTGTAAATATCGCCGCAAATACTCACGCCGTCCTCGCCCTTTACCTGCAATAATGCCAGGTAGTCGTCCATTCCCCGCTTAAGGGCTTTCTGTTTCGCGCCGATCTTGCTGAACGCCTCCGCCGCAATCCCATAACCCTCGTGCTTACTTTTTACCTGCTTAAGCGGCCAGCCGCTTTCCTCAGCCTCCATCCGGCGCTTATCGTAAAAGAACTTAATAACCTTCCCTACGTTGGTCTTAAGGTCCTTTTCCGACTCCAGCCTTACGTCAATTTCCATCTGCTCGTAATCGCTCATAGGCTTCCTATGCTCCCTTCTTTTTCTTGGCGTTCTTTGCCGCCTTATTTGTTTCTTTCCTCTTGGCTACGTCGTAATACTGGTAAGGATTAATAAACTCCACGAAGTCCTCCGGCAGCTCGCCGTCGTTTTCCTCTACAAGCCCCGCCATGGCCCCGTTCAAGGTCTGGGCGTTTACGGTGCGCTTAATAATATCGCCCAGCCCGTGTTCCTCCAATGTGTCATAAAATGCTTCCTCGTCGCAGTCCCCAATCTTGTTATACTTGGTCTTGTCCTGCAAACTGTAAAGGAAGCCGCCCCGGCTTACCTTCGGGCTTTCTGCGTCGATCATGGCCTGCGCCAGCTCTTTCCGCTTCGCCTCTAATGCCTTGTTGTTCTCGGTGGTTGCGTCCTTAAGTCTGTCCTTCTCGTCCAGAAGCCCCTTATACTCGTCAATCAATGAAAAAATATCTGCCACTTTTAGTCCTCCAATCCGAATAATGTAAGTTGTTTTGTTTCTGCTGGCCTGAAATTCATCCACAATATTTCCCGCTTTTTACTGCAAACCTGGGAATAAGTTGTAGTTTCCTTCCGGTACCAGCCTTTTAAAAGTTCGTTGTATAACTCGTTATCGTAGCCGCTTAATAATACCGGCCCTTTATGCGCCAATAATGCAAGTAAGAGCTGCTCGTGATCCGCATCGTCCATCTCGTGCCTGTACTGCTTTCCGTGTCTGGTGGAAAGAATGTAAGGCGGGTCAGCGTATATAAGGACGTTCCCAAAGTTGAAACGCTTTATAACCTCAATAGCTGGCTTACACTCAATCTGTACACCCCGAAGCCGCTCTGCCGCCTCCATAATTCTGTCCGGAAGCGTTACCCAGTCCCTGGAAGCGTAGGCGCGTTCCCTTCCCTGGATGTCGTTTTTCCATCCGACCTTTTCGCCGTTTGTTCGGAAGCCGTGGCCCATATTAAGCCGTATATAGAAATTTACTGCTTTCTGCAGGCTGTCCTCTGGTACCGCTTGAAAGGCTTCGTCGTAAATCTGCCGGGAATATGGGGTAAAATAAATTTCATGCGCCAGCTTCTCCGGGTCATCCCTTATCCAATGAAAAAGGTTTACGACGTTCCCATCTAAATCGTTTACGGTTTCTATATGGCTTCGTGGCTTATTCATCAATACCGCAAGGCTTCCGGCAAATGGTTCTAAATAGCTGTGATGCTCTGGGAAAAAATCAATAATCCACTTCGCAACGCTCCACTTACTTCCTGGGTACTTAAAAATAGCGTTCATGCGGTTCCGGTACCAGATTCTTGCTCGGTGTTCTCAACATGGCTATGCCTCCCTCCTTACCACGGGCTATTCATTGTTTTTTTTGGTTCCGGCTCCGGTTTCTTCTCCGTATATTTAAGCTCAATCGCCTTTACATTGCCGCCCTCGTCTGAATGGACTTCCATGTTTGAAAGCTCCAATTCTTCAATAACTTCTTTCAGCGGTCTGCTGTATACCTCGTTTAACTTCACTTCGGTTCCTCCTTCCTTTTTGCTATAATAAAAACCTTTTCCCCTTCAAAGTCTGCAAGGGCTACGCTTACCTCTTGAAACGGATCGAAGCCTGCAGCCTCCCTAAAATCTCTCGGAAGGTTTAAGCGCCCCTTGTCAAGCCTCCGGGTTACTTTTATAGCCTCAATCAACTATCCGCACCCCCTATATAATCAAATAATGTTACCTGCCTATCTTCCCAATAAAAACGCTCTTCCATGTCGTGTATGCTTGTATGAGTCAATGTGTTCCAAACATTCCCTATTAGGTTTTTTTCGTTTTCTAAGTCAAGAAGTTTTTTCCACAAATCGGGGTAATGTGTTCTTAGGTGCTTCAATTCCGCCAGCCTTGCGTTCGGGCAAAACCAACAGCCGCCCCTCGGTGCAAATTCGTATATAGGCGATAATAAATTGTATTTCTCGCACAAATCGAAGGCCATTTTTTCTGTATAACCGTATTTTTGTAATAATGAAATCTGGTTATCTGTTTTAACAACTCTTTCAAGCCTCACTGGTTCGTCAACTGCCATTCCTATATACTGCGTATATTCGTAATCAACGGTTTTGAAAAAATCTTTTATTGGTTTTACTTTTACGCTCCTATTTATTTGACACCTGCCTGCCATTGGAAAGCCCGTTTTCATCCCTGTTCCGAAACGCTTCCCCCTTGTAGGCTCTCGCATGAAAATGTCCATATAGTTCAAGCTGGCGCGCAATATTTTTACTTCGTATCCCCATTCCTCAAAGCGCGGTATTGCCTGTTTTTTTATAAAGTTAATGTGTTCCGGCAGTTCCCCGCTTGTGTACTCGTCAAACATTACTTCTGAAAAAATAATAAGATCGAGTGGTTCTCCGTGTTCATGCGCTAATATTATGCTTGTCGTGCTGTCTTTGCCGCCGCTCCAACTTGCTATATATTTCATGGTTAAAAATACTGCCTCCAATCGTCCACAATGGTTTTTGCAAGATCCTCCTTCTTGGAAAGCGCCTTTAAGATAACCTCGTCTACGGTTTTCTCTACTACAAGATGTATATAGGTGCATACGTTCCGCTGTCCTATCCTGTGGATCCTGGCCAGGCTCTGGCTGTAAGCTGCGTAGTTAAAATTTTCGCTGTAGTAGACGCAGGTATCAGCGGCGGTTAAGGTAATACCCAGCCCGGCGGTGTCAATCTGGGCAAGGAATACTTTTATTTCCTGGTCCTTCTGGAAGTCTGCTACAATCGGCCCCCGGTCGTCGATCTTGATGTCGCCGTATATGCTCCGGTACTGTATCTTTTTCTTTTCAAGCAGCTTTTGTATTAAGTCAATCTCCGGGCGGAAGCGGCAAAACACCACCAGCTTCTTTCCCTCGCCTATAACATAATCCTCTAAAATATCCTCCAGGGCGTTTAGCTTGCCTTTAAAAACAAGCTCCGGCTTGACTCCTTCGTCTGCCTGGATAAAGCCGCCCGTGAACTGCTGCAACCTCAGAAGTTTTGTAAGTACGGTCGGGGCTGTAATCATGCCGCCGTTCTCCAGCTCTGCGAAGCTGTCTTTTTTGATCTTGTCGTAAAGCTGCTTTTCCTTGCCTGCAAGCTGAATATACCGGGTTAAAAATGTTTGTTCGGGAAGGTCCAGGGCCTCGTCCTTCGTTACCCGGTAAGCTATGCTATGCTCCTTCTGGATAAGCTGGTCTAAGTCCTTATAGCCTACGATCTGCTTTCGGT
>BLMD01000384.1 GCA_011959925.1 Lachnospiraceae bacterium | reverse complement strand
GTTAAATCCTCCTGTCATGGCATCTAAATCCAATACTTCTCCGGCAAAATACAGACCGGGAAGTTTCTTTGATTCCATCGTAGAAGGATTGACTTCCTTTACGGAAATCCCTCCTTTTGTAATAATTGCTTCATTAAAATCCCGCATACCCGTTAACGTTACGGGAAATGCCTTCAACAAAGTAATTAACCCGCTGCGCTCCTGCCTTGTCATTTCGTTGATTTTCTTATCTGGATCGATTCCCGAAAGCTCGATCAGCACAGGAATCATTTTGGCGGGAAGCAGTCCGTGTACGGAATTTTTAAACCGCTTATTTTTATTCTGGCCAAATTCCCGAAGCAGGCGCTGGTCTAACTGATGCTCGTTTAGCGCGGGCTTTAAGTCGATCGCCATGGCAAGCGGCTGCCTGTTTAATTCTTTTCCCACCAGGCTGCTTGCACGCAGGATCAAAGGTCCGCTGACTCCAAAATGCGTAAACAGCATTTCTCCGAAATCTTCAAACAGGACTTTTTGTTCTCTGCGGATCGTAACGCCGACATTCTTCAGAGAAAGCCCCTGCATCTGCTTTACATAAGTCTCTTTTGCCGTCAGCGGCACTAAAGACGGTTTTAACGCCGTCACCGTATGCCCGCATGCCCCGGCAAACAGATAACCGTCTCCGGTAGAACCCGTACTTTGATAGGAATATCCTCCCGTCGCCAAAACCACGGCGTCACACGGCAGGGTTCTGCCGTTTTTTAAGGAAACGCCCGTAATTTTTTCTTCTTTCAAGATTTCGGATACTTCGGTATGCAGCCGGACCTGTACGCCTGCCTGGGCAAGCGCCTGTTTTAATACGGCAATGACATCCGAAGAATGATCGGAAACCGGAAAGACCCGATTGCCCCGCTCTGTCTTTGTAGGCATGCCGCGTCTTTCAAAAAATTCGATCACGCGGCGGTTGTCGCAGGCATAAAACGCACTGTACAAAAATTTCGGATTAGTGACGACATTGCCGAACAATGCGTCCATGTCTCCGGCATTTGTAAGATTGCATCTTCCTTTTCCTGTAATAAAGAGCTTTTTCCCCAGTTTTTCATTTTTTTCCAGCAGAGTGACGGCATGACCGTTTTCCGCTGCCGAAAGCGCGGCAAACATGCCAGCCGGTCCGCCGCCGATTACAATTACGTTCTTCATATAGAATCTCCTGTTTTGCCAAAGTCATACGGCTGCACAAAATCCCTCACAGGATCGATCTCATCGGTTTCATACACCTGGTACTCTCCCCATACGTGTTCCAATGTTTCCAGCGTATCGGCAACTTCCCTCGGTTTTTTCATGCTCAATGCCACGATCAGGGAATTGATCACGCTCAGCGGCGCAACCAGGGAATCCGCGATCGACACAAGCGCGCTGTTAGCGACCAGATTACAGGAAGAGTAAAGATTCATCGGGGAATGTACGCTGTCTGTCAGCGTGATCACCCTGGCGTTTCGATGATTGGCAAATTCAATCGCTTTTAACGTCCGCATCGAATACCGCGGAAAGCTGATACCCACGATCACATCTTCTGTTCCGATGCGAACCATCTGTTCTAAAATCTCGCTAAAGCTGTTTGTTCCGAGCAGGTGTACACGCTCAAACATCAGATTTAAATAAAATGCAAAAAAACCGGCAAGCGGCGCGCAGCTCCTGATTCCGATTACATAGATATTCTTCGCCTGCAGGATCGTATCTACTGCCAGCTCAAATACGGCAGGATCGATTCTCTCCAATGTAGACGTAATATTTTCTGCATCGGACTTTAGAACCGTCTCCAAAACCTTCGGCTGACGAATCCGTACCGACGCAGCGTCCCCGCGGGAAGCAGACGTTAACTTTCCCTGCACCAGCTCTTCCAATGCCCTTTGAAAACCCGGATATCCCTTGTAACCGAGACTTGAGGCAAAGCGGACAACCGTCGATTCACTGACTCCCACTGCTTCTCCCAGCTTCTCGGCCGTCAGAAATACCGCCTGATCGTAGTAATCCGTGATATAGGCTGCCAAGCGCTTCTGCCCTTTGCTCATGCCGGCATATTTCTGATTGATCCGATTGCTCAGATCGCTTTCCTTTCCCATGCTGTCTACCTGTCCGTATCCAACGGAACTCTTACCTTCCTTACTTATCGAAATTTCACATATGCATCATCATAACAAATTCTACCGCGAAAAACAAGCCGTCCGGTCATATTTCAAATGACCGGACGTAACAGTTCAGCCTTGCGACTGGCAAAAGAGAGAAAT
>BLMD01000383.1 GCA_011959925.1 Lachnospiraceae bacterium | reverse complement strand
AGTAATAAATCAATAAATAAGACAGGTGTAAATCCTGTCTCATTTATTGATTATATCCAAAGTTCAGAAAGAACCCAAAATATATTCTGGCTCTTTTTTATTGTTTGTATCGTTTCTCATTCCACAGAGAGATTTCCTGAATAAATCTTCCGTTCTCTTCCCAGCAATCGTAGATTCCGTAATACTTTTTTGTAATCCGGTAGATTGTTTTCATCCCAAAACCATGACGGTGTTTCTGTTCTTTCTGACTGTTCAATGCCGGATTTGTTTTTAAGACGCTTTCTGCAATACTGTTTTCCACTCTGATTTCTATGTTTCTGCAGTCTGACCGAACCACGATTTCGATAAATGCCTGCGCATTCGTTTTGATACAGGCATCCAGACAGTTGCTGAATAAATTATATACGAGATTTCCCATATCGACACTGTCCATCCAATCGGGTTTTCCCAGTATCACATAAGAAAAACGGATCCCTTTCGCCGTGCATTTCGGTATATAATTAATCAATGCAGCGTTTAATCCTTCATTTCCCGTCTCCTCCGGCAGCGCCGGATATTTTTTTAATTCCTCATAGATCTGTTCCAGGTTTTTTTCCGCCTCCGTATAGTTTCCCTTTTTCAGAAGCCAATATAACGTTTCCAATTTCCCTCTCATATCATGGCACAAATGATTGATTTCCCTTCCGATCCTGTATAATTCCATGATATCTTCCCGGATCTTTTTCTCCTCTTCCAAACGGAGTTTCATTCTCATTTGTTCTTTCCGGTATTGATCCGCTTTTGCCAGTATGGCAGAAAGCCTGTTTATGATATACTCATTGATATCCATAGTGTTTCCTTTCATACCTGGCCATAGCTTCGCACAGCGATTTCCTGCGGTCTCTTCCCATTTCCAAAGCGGACCCGTCTTTTAAAAACACTTCTTTCTTTCCGATTTCAGCAATAAATTCCTGATTCACAAGGTAACTTTTATGTATGCGCAGAAAATCATACGGCGCCAGCTCTTTTTCAAATGCTTTTAAACTTCCGTACTGTTTCGTCACACGTCCCTGCGTTTTCCGGATATATACTGCATGCCCCCTGCTTTCTATATACACAATGTCATGAATGTACAATTCCTGTAATTTCGCGTTATTTTGGGCAAAACAGCAGACCTTCTGCGGCTGTTTCACTTCAAAATATTTATATAATGCCCGGTACATATCCCTCTTTAAGCTGCTTTTTCTTACAAACCATAAGGGCATATATTCCTGTGAATCAAAAACAAAACTTTCGTAAGCAGAAACAAATACCAGGCACGGCATTTTTCGACGCATCGAGATCTTTTTTACTAATTGGAATCCGTTTAATCCGGGCATTTCTATATCCACAAATAACAGATCAAACGCATCTTTTTCGATTGCCTGGTACATCCCTTCCCCATTCAGAAATAACCGGCATTTTGTGTGTATCGGGAGTTCCATCTCCCGGATACTCTCCTTTATGGATTCTGCAATCTGATTCAGCGCTTCTTTTTCATCATCACAAATTCCAATTAATAATATTTTTTTATCCATCTTTTTTATTTCTCCCGTATCTTTATAATATCTTATCGTTTGTATTTCGACACGATTTAGAATTATACTTGGCTTTACATGTTTCTGCAACCCTTTCACAGCATAATCGGTACTTAAAACATCATAAAAGAAATTTTTATGTCATTTTTATGATCATACGACTAAACGTAAGCAAAAAATTCCCTGTATGCCGTACCCACTTACCGCATACAGGGAATCTTTCTTTTTATCTGTTATAATGTCCGAATCCTTCTACTTTTCCATCTTCCAAAAATAAGCGCTGTAGCCCGGCAGCCTGCTCCCGCCGCCGAAATCATGCGTTTCTTTCGTGATCAAATCAACCGCCATGCCGCAGCCCGCGTCAAAATGCGCGTGATATTCCTCTTCATCCGCGTTGATCGCTACCATGACGCGCTCGTCTTCCGTTTTCCGCTCAAAAATGCACTGTTTATTCGTCAGCACAACCGAACGAAAACCTCCGTAATTGAGCGCCTTTGACTGTTTCTTTGCTTCCGCCAGCCTGGAAATCCACGCAGAAAGCTCATTCTCGACCGGTTCTTCAAAACATGCCCGAAGCGCCGGATCTCCCTGCGACTTATGCGCTTCTGCGCCCCATTCGCTTCCGTAATACACACAGGGGATTCCCGGCATACCGAATGTCAGGGCATAGATTAACGGCAGATGCCTGGCATTCGTAAGGTTGGATGCGATCCTTGTCACGTCGTGATTATCCACAAAACACAGCAGATGCTGCCCTTTATACAGCGTCCAGTTCTCAGGTCCGAACTGCCGGAGCAGAGAATGCACGATTTCAAACAGATTCATGGAATTGAAGCTCGAATACAGGCCCTTATAGCACTCATAATTCGTCACGGAATGCAGCATCTGCGGATTCATCCACTGATTGTAATCGCCGTGCAGCGTTTCTCCGACCAAAAAGAATTCTTCTTTTAATCCGTCGGTAAAGGACCGCAGACGGCGCAAAAAGTCAGGCGTCAGGCAATACGCCACATCCAGTCTCAATCCGTCGATATCAAACTCCTCCACCCAGCTTTTCACTGCCGAAAAAATGTGCTCTACCACCTCCGGATTGCCGAGGTTTAATTTTACCAGGTCAAAATTTCCTTCCCATCCCTCATACCAAAGACCGTCATTGTAATTGGAGTTTCCGCCGAAATCGATATGAAACCAATCCCTGTACACAGAATTCTCCCTGTTTTTCAATACGTCCAAAAATGCAGAAAATCCTCTGCCTACATGATTGAACACGCCGTCCAGCACAACTTTGATCCCCTCTTTGTGCAACGCGCCGCAGACCTCTTTAAAATCTTCATTCGTTCCCAGACGGCAGTCGATTTTCTTATAATCCCTTGTATTATAGCCGTGTGTATCCGATTCAAATACCGGGGAAAAGTACACGGCGTTTATTCCCAGCTTCTTCATATGAGGAATCCAGTCTTTTACTTTTAATATCCTGTGCGTCAATACTCCGTCATTCTCATATGGGGCCCCGCAAAACCCCAACGGATAGATTTGATAAAATACGCTTTCATATGCCCACATAAATTTGTTTCCTCCTGATTTCTTTTTTTCAATGCTTCTGTGACTGTATTTCGATCGGGATTTCACTGAAACTGATTTCTCTGTGCATCATACCTGTAATCAATACCCAAAAGCTTCTCTCTCAGCGTCTCTTCTTCCACATCGTACGCACGGCAGAACTCCGAAAGCGTCGAAAAATGATCCCTTAACTGCGTATTGACAAAACTAAGCAGCATCACCGGATCGCCTGGTATGTTTTGTCCCATATCAATTCCTTCTTTCCACTCCGTATTTTTCTTCCAGTTTTTTTACGGTATCCGCATAAACTTTCTGCTTCTTCTGCTGCAGCAGTTTTTCTTTCAGCTGATCTTTCACTTCCGCAAACGAAAGCGTTTTCTTCTCCCGATGATCCTCCACCAGAATCAGATGATACCCAAACTGCGTCTGTACCGGTCCGATCACCTTGCCGGCTTCTCCGGAAAAAGCGGCTTGTTCAAATTCCGGAACCATCTGCCCTTTGCCGAAATATCCCAGATCGCCGCCTTTTTCTCCCGAAGGACAGGTCGAATATTCCTTTGCCGCCTCCTCAAACGATTTGCCTGCCGCAATCTCCTCCGCAACCTGTTTTGCCAGTTCTTCCCCATCTACCAAAATATGCTTCGCCTTGACCTGGACGTCTGTGATAAACTGTTCGGGATTCTCTTTAAAATATGCCGTTACCTCGTCGTCCGAAACCGTCACGTTCTCGATGACGCTTGTCGCCGCCATATGGCTTGCCAGTTCGTTTTCCATTTTTGCAAGCGTCTCTTTGTATTCCCTGCTCTCTTTGATCTGCTCTTCCTCCGCCATCTTGGAAAACAGATGAAATCCGATCAACTGCTCTAAAACTTCTTGTTTCGCATTTGGATTAGACAGATAGATCTGCTGTTCGGGCGGATAATTTGCAATCAGATCGTTTAACTCCTTCTCCGTAATTTCATGTCCTGCCGATACGGCTAAAATTTTTTCGCTCATGTGTTTACTCCTTTTTATATATCTGTTTTATCCCGAATGTTTCCTGCTGTATACATACGTTGCAAAATAAAGAATCGACGCAAAGATCACGATCGTAGGTCCTGTCGCAACATTTGTATAATACGAGACAAACAGCCCCGTGACACCGGAAAACAGGGAAAACAATACGGAAAAGAAATGATATTCCCGCATATGTTCCGAAATATTTCTGCTTGCTGCCGCTGGCAGAATCAAAAGCGCGTTGATAATTAAAATTCCCACCCATTTGATTGAAAGCGTCACGACGAGAGCAACGAATACCGCAAACAGATTCTCGGTCAGCCGAATGGGAATCTGCCTGCTTGCTGCAAGCGTTCTGTGAATACTGACCGCATTCAGCCAGTTAAAACAAAACGTATAAAACAATACTGTCAAAACAAACAATACGAAAAGAGAAAAAATCTCTTTTGGCGTAATACTTAAAATATCCCCGACCAAAAGCGCGGAATATTTCGCAAAATTCCCTCCCTTGGACAATATGGCAAGCCCGATTGCTACACTGCAGGAAGAAAAGACAGAAATTACCGTATCGGTAGACGTCCCGCTCCTGCTGCCGATGTAATTTAAAAGCAGTGCAAACAGCACGGCAAACACAAGCATGGAACGATTCAGGTCCGATAACCCAAATACGACGCCGACCGCGATCCCCGTCAATGCCGAATGTCCCAGGGCATCGGAAAAAAACGCCATATTTCTGCTTACGATCATCGTACCAAGCATCCCAAACAGCGGCGTAATGATGCAGACGGCAAGTATCGCATTGCGCATAAATCCATATTCCCACATAACGCTGCCTCCTTCTAAAAATCCGGCGGAGCCGCCCGCCTGCCTCTGTGTCTGATATAGCCCGGAAGCTCTTTTGCCCCGAAGACCTCCTGAAACTCGCTGCTTGCAAATACTTCTTTTGCAGAGCCTTCCTTTAAAATCGTCTTGTCCATCAATATCACTTTATCTGCATATTTTACTACATATTCCAGGTCATGGGAAATCAGAATGACAGACAGGTCAAAATTTTCTTTCAGATACACCATCGTCCGGTAAAACAATTCCATGCCGTTTTGGTCAATACCGGAAACCGGTTCGTCCAGCAGCAGCAGGTTCGGCTCGTCCATCACCGCCATCGCCAAAAGCACCCTCTGCAATTCTCCGCCGGAAAGGCTGCAGACCTGACGGTCGATCAGTTCTTCCGCTTCAAATACTTCCAGGCTTTTTCTAATTTCTTCCTGCATCTTTCTGCTTTTTTTTAAAAAGACCGGAAAACGGCACCGATAACTGGCGATCAGGTCATATACGCTTACCGGCGTATGCTGTTCCATATGAATATTCTGAGGGACATATCCGATTTTTAATTTCTGGATCCTGCCGTTTTCCCTGTCTTTAAATTCGATTGTTCCCTCATGAGGGATATCGTCCAAAATCGCCCGGATCAGCGTCGATTTTCCGGCGCCGTTCTTGCCGATTACAACGTTTAAGCTGCCGCAGTGGATATGCAGGTTGATATCCTCCAAAATCGTCTGCCCGCCGATCGTAACACCCAAATGATTTACTTTAATACAATGAAGCCCGCAGGGCCGAATGATCTTTTTCATTTTAAACTCCAAACGCCGCCTTTAACAGGTCAATATTCTTCTGCATGCCTTCGATATAACTATCCGGCTCATACGGTCCCCGCACCAGAGGATCCAGATAATAGACAGAAACATCTGTTTCTTTTTGAATCGTTTCCGCAAGCTCTTTTCCGTATAACTCTTCTGCAAAAAGGATCCGGATCTTTTGTTTTTGGACTGCGGATAATACATCCGCCACTTCTCCGGCGCCGATCTGGCGCTCCTCGTCCAAATTGATCGTATATCCCGCCGTAAAACCGTAATCGTCTGCAAGATATGCAAACGCATCATGAAACGATACGACCGTTCTGCCGTCGGCAGCAGCAGCGATTTTATCCTGCTGTTCCTGCAGCTTCGCCAGCTTCGCATCGTATGCCGCCGCATTTTCCCGTAATTGTTCCGCAAATTCGGGCGATATCTGCAGCAGTTCTTCCAGGATCACATGCACCATCTTCCGGTAGCGCCCTACGCTCATCCAGACATGCGCGTTTTCCTCCGACAGCGTAACCCCTTCTGCCGTCTGGACAATGGGAAGAGAAGGAAATTCTTCTGCAGCCTCCGTTAAAAACGATTCCATGCCCCCGCCGTTAACCAGAAAAAGATCCGCGTCTGAAAGCAGCTTCATATCCTCCGGCGTCAACTGAAAATCATGCAGACAGCCGGTCTGCGGCTCGCTGAGATTCGTTACCGTAATGCCCCCGCATCCCTCCGCCACATTGACGGCTGCAATATAAACCGGATAAAAAGACGTCACGACAGAAATCTCATCCCCCGCCGAGTCCTTCTCTGCCTTTTGGAAGATTCCGACAAACGCAGCTGCCAAAAGCGCTGTACAACACAGCAGCAACGCCACAAACCAATACTTATTCCTCACGTTCAAAGCCCTCTGTTTCCTGTATCAATGCATCGATATAATCCCAGATTTCCTCTCTGCCCTGCTTGGACAATGCGGAAAACGGAAATATTTTCGTCTGCGCTCCCGCGTGTAATCCCGTACGAACCGCCTTGATCTGTTTTTGCAGCTGGCTGCGTTTGATCTTATCCGATTTTGTCGCAATAACGACCGGCTCATATCCCTGATGCAAAATCCATTCATACATCGTCCTGTCGTTGGCGGACGGATCGTGCCGGATATCAATTAACAGAAACACTGCCTTCAGCTGTTTGGAACTATGCAGGTAATTTTCTACCATAACGCCCCATTTGCGTTTTTCCGATTCTGCAATTTTCGTATAGCCGTACCCCGGCAAATCTACGAGATACATACTCTGATTGATATTATAAAAGTTGATCGTCTGTGTTTTCCCCGGCTGGGACGACGTCTTGGCATAGGATTTCCGGTTCATCAGCGCATTGATTAATGATGATTTTCCTACATTGGATTTCCCGGCAAACGCCACCTCCGGCAGCAGATTTTCGGGCAGTTTGCTTGTGATCCCGCATACCGTTTCCAGTTCTACCTGTTTGATTACCATACATCCTCCCTGTTTCTATACAAAAGCCGTCTCTAATACGTCTTTCATCGTCTCCGCATATACGATTTCGATTCCCTGTTTGATCTCGTCGGAAATTTCATCCATATCCTTTTCGTTTTTCGCAGGAACACAGATCGTGCGGATTCCCGCATTTTTTGCCGCCAGTGTCTTCTCCTTTAACCCGCCGATCGGAAGCACGCGCCCGCGCAGCGTAATCTCCCCCGTCATTGCCACATCGGCGCGGATCTTACGTTTCGTGATCGCAGAAAGCATAGCGGTAGCCATCGTAATACCGGCGGACGGTCCGTCTTTTGGAACGGCGCCTTCCGGAATATGGATATGAATATCGTTTTCCCGGAAAAACTCTTTCGGGATCTTATACTCCTTGCTTACGGAACGGATATAACTGATGCCTGCCTGCGCAGATTCTTTCATCACGTCCCCCAGCTGTCCGGTCAGGCGGAACTCTCCTTTGCCGGGCATCACATTGACTTCGATCTCCAGCGTATCGCCGCCCACGCTTGTCCATGCAAGCCCCCGGACAATACCGATCTCATCCGTTTTCCCCGCCATATCAAATGTATATTTTTCTTTTCCCAAAAACCGGCTCACATTCTTTTTTGTCACCGTGATTTTTTTCTTATTGTCTTCGTAAATTTCCCTTGCAGATTTCCGGCAGATTTCCCCGATCTTTCGTTCTAAGCTTCGCACTCCCGCTTCCTTGGTGTATCCCCGGATCACTTCCGCCATAGCCTCTTCCCGAATGGAAAGATTATCTTTTTTCAGTCCGTTCTTCTTCATCTGCTTGCGCAGCAGATGTTCCATGGCAATGTGCATTTTTTCGTTTTCCGTATAACTTGTGACTTCGATCAGTTCCATACGGTCGAGCAGCGGCCGCGGAATATCCTGCACGGAATTGGCGGTTGCAATAAACAATACTTCCGAAAGGTCGATCGGAATTTCCACGTAGTGATCCCGGAATTTATTATTCTGTTCCGAATCCAGCACTTCTAAAAGCGCAGAAGACGTATCTCCTTTATAATCGCTGCTGACTTTATCGATTTCGTCCAAAAGCATCAGGGGATTTTTCACTCCCGCCATACGGAGCCCCGCAGCCAGCCTTCCGGGCATCGCCCCGACATACGTCCGCCTGTGCCCGCGGATCTCCGCCTCGTCTCTGACGCCTCCTAAGCAGATGCGCACATATTCTTTGTCCAGAGCCTTTGCCACGGATCGTGCAATACTTGTCTTTCCGGTCCCCGGCGGTCCGACCAGACAGATAATGGGGCTGTCGCCTTTTTTCGTCAGGTTGCGCACGGCAAGAAATTCCAGCATTCTCTCTTTTACTTTTTCCAGCCCGTAATGGTCGTTGTCCAATACTTTTGCCGCGTGTTTTAAATCCTTATTGTCCTTTGACTTTTTCTCCCAGGGCAGTTCTAACAGCGTCTCGATATACCCCCTGGCAACTGCGCTCTCGGAAGAATTGGAATTGATATTTGCAAACCGGTCGATTTCTTTTTGAATTTTTTCCTTCACTTCTTTTTTGGCGCGCAACTTTTTCAAAGCTTCCTGAAACTGCTGTACGTCCGACTCGGTATTGTCCTCACCCAGTTCTTCCCGAATCACTTTCATCTGTTCCCTAAGCAGATATTCTTTTTGATTTTTGTCCACCTGTTCTTTGACTTTGGACTGAAACTCATTTTTGATCGAAATAATATTGATTTCCCGAAGGATCATTTCGATCAGAGTTTCGTACCGCTCATCGATCGTAACGGACTCTAAATATTTTTGTTTTTCTTCGTAATACACGGGCATATTGTTGGCGATCAAATCCATCAGGCGTTCCGTTTCCTTCGTCTCTGAAGCCTGCCGCATAAATTCTTTATCCAGCTTCGGATTTAATACGGCGTAACGCCCGTATGCTTCCAGCACGGCGCGCCGCATACCCTCAAGCGCCTCCCCGGAATACTCCTGCCGGTGTTCTTCCAAGTACAAAACTTCTGCAAGAAGATACGGAACCTGTTCCACAATACCCGACAGCTCGGCGCGTCTTTCGCCCTCCACAAGTATCCTTATAATTCCGTTGCGCATCTTGATCACCTGCTTGATCTTTGCAACAATGCCGATCCGGTACAAATCATCAATCTGCGGATCTTCTGCCTCTATATTTTTCTGGGTCACAATAAAGATATCCTGCTCTCCCATCATCGCCTCTTCTACGGCTTTCATCGATTTCTCCCTGCTGACGTCAAAATGTGCCACCATACCCGGAAGAATTGTCATTCCCCGCAGTGCGACCGCCGGGATCGTCATTATTCTGTCGTTCAATTTAAAACCCCTTTCCCGTACTGAACAGAAAAGCCGTCGTCAGTAATCCCAATCCGTTACTGCGACAGCTCCCCCTGTGAATGAACTGCAAAGACTGCAGTTTATGCGCTTTTTGATTCCAAAACCAATTCCGATTCTTTTGTTTTTTCTGCAATCGAATCAATAAATCCCTTTTCTTCCACTAACTCCCTGGTTATCGTACATTCCGAAATAGATTCGTCCGACGGAATCTGATACATCAGATCCATCATCACGTTTTCCATAATCGCACGCAGTCCTCTGGCTCCCGTCTGCCGTTCCATTGCTTTCTCCGCAATGGCATCGATCGCTTCCGTTTCAAAGATAAGCTCTACTCCGTCTAATTCCAAAAGCGCCTGATACTGTTTGACCAGAGAATTTTTGGGCTCCGTCAAAATTTTAACCAACGCCTTTCGATCCAGAGAATCCAACGCTACCGTCACCGGCACGCGGCCGATAAATTCCGGAATCAGGCCGAATTTAATAAAATCCTGCGGCATGGCATGCTTGAATGCCTCGCCTGCATTCAGTTCCCGTTTGTCTTTTACCACCGCGTTAAATCCGATGGATTTCTGGTCGAGACGCGTCTCAATGATCTTCTCAAGACCGTCGAATGCGCCGCCGCAGATAAATAAAATATTGGTCGTATCAATCTGGATTAACTCCTGCTGCGGATGCTTTCTTCCGCCCTGCGGCGGAACGGACGCCGTCGTGCCTTCCAGAATTTTCAGCAGCGCCTGCTGCACGCCTTCTCCGGATACGTCTCTCGTAATGGATACGTTTTCGGACTTCTTTGTAATTTTATCGATTTCATCAATATAGATAATCCCATGCTGCGCACGCTCGATATTGTAATCCGCAGCCTGAATAATCTTCAGCAGTATATTCTCCACGTCTTCACCGACATAGCCGGCTTCTGTCAATGTCGTAGCGTCTGCAATGGCAAACGGCACATTTAAGATCCGCGCCAGCGTCTGCGCAAGATACGTCTTTCCGGAACCGGTAGGTCCCAGCATTAGAATATTGCTCTTTTGCAGCTCCACGTCCAGATTCTGTCCTGCCAGAATCTTCTTATAATGATTGTAAACGGCTACCGACAATACTTTTTTTGCATTGTCCTGCCCGATCACATATTCGTCTAAAAACCGTTTCATTTCCTCCGGCTTTAACAGGTTGATCTCCTGCTCGCTCTCCGGAGCGTCCATTTCTTCCTCTTCTTCCAATTCCTCTTCAATAATTTCCGTACAAATATCCACGCATTCATCGCAAATGAATGCTCCGCTTCCGCTCGGACCTGCGATCAGTTTCCTGACCTGCTCCTGGGTCCTGCCGCAGAAGGAGCAGCGGATTCTCTCTCCGCCGCCGCTTATATTTCTTCCTGCCATAATTTTACTCCGCTAACTAAGTGTTTATTTTTCCCGGTTCGTAAGCACGAAATCAATCAGACCATATTCTTTTGCTTCCTCGGCAGACATGTAGTAATCCCGTTCCGTATCCGCCGCAATCGTCTCATATGGTTTTCCTGTATTTTCCGCAAGAATCTGATTCAAACGTTTCTTTGTTTTCAAAATATTTTTTGCCGCGATTTCAATTTCCGTCGCCTGGCCTTTAGCTCCTCCGGCAGGCTGATGGATCATGATCTCCGCATTCGGAAGCGCCATCCGCTTTCCTTTCGTACCGCCTGCAAGCAAAAATGCCCCCATGCTTGCCGCAAGCCCGATACAAATCGTAGATACGTCGCATTTGATATACTGCATCGTATCATAAATTGCCAGCCCCGCCGTTACCACGCCGCCGGGAGAATTGATATACAGCTGGATATCCTTTCCCGGATCTTCCGACTCCAGAAACAAAAGCTGTGCTACGGTTAAGCTTGCCGTTGTCTCGTTGACCTCTTCGCCTAAGAAAATAATCCTGTCCTTTAATAATCTTGAGTAAATATCATAACTGCGCTCGCCTCTGCTGGTCTGCTCAATGACATAAGGTACCAAACTCATCTCTTCTGCCTCCTCATTACAAATGACCGGCTCTCATTTGAGCCGGTCTGCCTGGCTTGATTATTCTGCGTCTTCTTTCTCTTCTTTTTTGCTCTTTGCTTTGGCACGCTCTTTGACATTGTCCATCACCAATGCCACTGCTTTCTGCACGGCAAGATCTTTCTTCATCGACTCTTTTTCCGCATCGCCCATAAGCTCTTTGATCTTATCGAGCTCCATATCGTATGCAGACGCCAATTTTTCCATCTCCGCCTCAATATCTTCTTCTGTTACTTCAATCTTTTCTTCTTCTGCGATCTGCTCTAAAACCAGACTGCTCTTGATCCGGCTGATTGCATCCGGTCTTACCTGCTCTTTGAGCTTATCCATCGTAACGCCGGAAAACTGCATATACTGCTCAAAGCTTAAGCCCTGCTGGGAGATTCTCTGCGCAAATTCCTCAATCATAGACTCAATCTGCATTTCGATCATCGGTTCCGGCAGTTCCATCTTGGCTGCGTCTGCAATTTTGCGCACGGCTTCGTCTTCTTTGGTACGTCTCGCGCTTGCTTCTTTCTGCTCGGCGAGTTTCTTTTTGATATCTTCTTTGTATTCCGCCAGCGTATCGAATTCCGATACGTCCTGTGCAAACTCATCGTCCGCTTCCGGAAGCTCCTTCCGGCTGATCTCATGGATCTTTACTTTGAACATTGCCGGTTTGCCCGCCAGGCTCTCTTCCTGATAATTCTCCGGGAACGTAACGTTGACCTCAAGTTCTTCTCCGCAGGCCTTTCCGATCAGCTGCTCTTCAAATGTATCCACGAAAGAATGAGAGCCGATCTCCAGAGAATAGTTTTCTCCTTTGCCGCCCGCAAATGCCTCGCCGTCTACAAAGCCCTCAAAATCAATGACTGCCGTATCGCCGTCTGCAACCGTGCCGTCTTCTACGGAAACCGTTCTGGCGCTGCGCTTCCTCTCCTGTTCCACTGCTTCTTCTACTTCTTCGTCCGTTACCGTCACATCGATCTTCGTCACGGTAATGCCTTTGTATTTGCCAAGGGTAACCTCAGGCTTTACCGCTACTTCCGCAGTAAAGATAAAAGGTTTGCCTTTTTCAATCTGAATTACATCAATCGTCGGGCGGGATACAATGTCGATACCGCTCTCGTCCGCCGCGCCGCCGTAATTCTCGCGAATTAACTGGTTTGCCGCATCTTCAAAGAAGATTTCCGGTCCGAACATTTTTTCAACCATATGTCTGGGCACTTTTCCCTTGCGGAATCCCGGAAGGCTGATCTTGCCCTTCTGTTTTATATACGCTTCTTTCAGCGCCTCTTCTACCTTATCCTCAGACACCTCGATCGTAAGCTTTGCCATATTCTTCTCTAAAGTTTCTACCTGTACGCTCATTCTAACTGTTTCCTCCTTCGCCTGCAGTCATTGGGATATTATAGCATATGCCTTTTTAAATTACAAGAAAATTAAATAGAAAGATTCTTGCACACTTCAAACTGGTATTCCGGAATGCCTTTGTTCATTGCAAGCGCTTCGTCAATATCAAAATCTACGAAATCACCGTTCCTGTAAGCAACCACGCGGTTTGTCTTGCCCTGGCAGAGCAGATTCACCGCATAAGCTCCCATGATCGACGCATACACACGGTCTTTACATGTGGGGCTTCCGCCGCGCTGCATATGACCGAGGATCGTCGCCCTCGTCTCGATGCCCGTTGCCGCCTCGATCCGCTTTGCCATGCTTACGGAATGCCCGATGCCTTCCGCATTGATGATGATATGATGCTGTTTGCCGCGTTTTCTGTTCTCTATGATATGATTGACCAGCTTCTGCTCGTCATAATCGTACCGTTCCGGAAGCAGGATATCTTCCGCCCCGTTTGCGATACCGGTCCAAAGCGCGATGTAGCCGGCCCCTCTGCCCATAACCTCAATAATACTGCAGCGTTCATGGGAGGTAGACGTATCGCGCACTTTGTCGATCGCCTGCATCGCCGTATTCACTGCCGTGTCAAATCCAATCGTATACTCCGAACAGGAAATATCCAGATCAATCGTGCCCGGCACGCCGACGGTATTTACACCAAGCGCCGCCAGTTTCTGCGCTCCACGAAACGAACCGTCCCCGCCGATCACGATAATTCCGTCAATCCCGTGTTTTTTACAGATTTCGGCGCCTTCTTTCTGGCCGTCTTCCGTTGTAAATTCCATGCAGCGCGCCGTCTGTAAAATCGTTCCGCCGCGCTGAATCGTATCCGACACATCCCGCGCCTGCATATCGATAATCTCCTCCGAAAGCAGTCCCGCATATCCACGCTTGATGCCTTTTACGCATAATCCTTTTCCAAGTCCTTCACGGACAACCGCACGAATGGCAGCATTCATTCCAGGAGCATCGCCGCCGCTGGTTAATACGCCTATTGTTTTGATCTCCTTTGCCATACCATATTTCCTCCTATATTTTTACTCCGGTTCCATTATACTCTGATCTTCTCTACCATTTTAATCGGTTTATCTGGTCTTTTCAATAGCCTTTTCTACAACTTTTATATTATTTTCCCCAAAACACCCGGATAAACTCTCAAGCAGCCCGGCATCGATTTTGATATTCCGGCTGGGCGGCAGGCGCTTCATCGCTTTTTCTGCCGAAAGATAGACCACAACGGCATCTTCCCCGTCCGAATCCGCCAGAAGGCGGTAAAGTTCTTCTTCTCTGGATGCAAACTGCTCCTTATCCAAAAACTGAATCCAAAGCTCCTGCTTCGCGTCGTCAAACGCGTATACTTTTTCACAGATCACTTTTCCGTTCTTTTCTTCCTCCACGTTTGCCCTGCCCCGGATAAATACCTTTGCCTCTTCCTGCATCAGCGTCTGATTCTTTAAATAATCCCTGGGAAATACGACGACTTCCACGGTCCCAAGCAGATCCTCGATGGTAAGAAACGCCATCGTCTGGTTCGTTCTGGTATATTTGATCGTTTTATTTACGATCATGCCGCCGACCGTCACAGATTCGCCGTCTTTTACTTTTGTCTCCCCGGTCTCTTCTTCCAAAAGAAAATCCGCCGTCGTCGCCGTAATATTTTTCCGCCACCGTCCCTCGTATTCTTCCAGCGGATGGCCGCTGATATAGACGCCCAGCACTTCTTTCTCAAATCCCAGAAGAGTCTCTTTATCATACTCGCCCACATCCGGCATCGCCGTTTCGTACTCCCGGCGCTCTTCGGGCGAAACCAGGTCAAACAGGCTCATCTGCCCCGCCATGGATTCTTTCTTTTCCCGGTTAATGTCGTCCATCATCCCGATATACGAAAACATCTTCTGTTTCCGCGTTCCTTTCATGCCGTCAAAAGCTCCCGCTTTGATAAAATTCTCCACCGCGCGTTTATTGAGTTCCCCGCTGCTCATCCGGGTCAGGAAATCCTTAAGAGACGTAAACTTTCCGTTTGCCTGCCGCTCTTTTAATGCGGCGGCAATCAGCGGCCGCCCCACGCTTTTGATCGCAGAAAGACCGTAGCGGATCTGTCCGTCCGATACGGAAAAGCCGCTCTCTCCTTCGTTGATATCCGGCGGCAGAATCAAAATCCCCATCTTCCGGCAGGTCTGTATATACTCGGAAACCTTGGTGACATGGTCCTGCACGGAAGTCATCAGAGCCGCCATATATTCCACCGGATAATAATATTTTAAATATGCCGTCTGATATGCCACTACCGCATATGCCGCCGCATGGGACTTGTTGAACGCATATTTTGCAAAATCGATCATCTCGTCAAAAATTTTATCGGCAGTCTGTTCGTGAATGCCGTTTGCCACGCAGCCGGGAATCCCTTCGCCCGGATTACCGTACACAAAATTTTTCCGCTCCTGCTCCATCACCGACTGTTTCTTTTTTGACATGGCACGCCGCACAAGGTCGCTGCGCCCTAACGTATAACCCGCAAGATCCCTTACGATCTGCATCACCTGTTCCTGGTACACAATACAGCCGTACGTAGGCTCCAAAATCGGCTTGAGCTGCGGGCAGTCATAGGCAATCTCACCGGATTGATTTTTCCCCCGGATATAAGCCGGAATAAAGTCCATCGGTCCCGGGCGGTACAGCGCGATGCCCGCAATAATATCCTCCAGGTTCTCCGGTTTTAACTCTTTCATAAAGTTCTTCATCCCGGCGCTTTCCAGCTGGAACACGCCGTCGGTCTTTCCGGTTCCCAGAGACTCAAATACCGCTTTGTCGTCAAAATCGATCCGGTCGATATCCAGCGATACGCCATGATTTTTCTCTGCCATCTTCGCCGCGTTCAAAAGGACTGTCAGCGTACGAAGACCCAGAAAATCCATTTTCAGAAGACCAAGCTCTTCGATCGTCGTCATGGTAAACTGCGTTGTGAGCATGCCGTCGATTCCAAGACAGAGCGGCACGTATTCTTCCATCGGCTTCTGGGAGATCACGACTCCTGCAGCATGCGTGGAAGAATGTCTCGGCAGTCCTTCCAGGCGTTTCGACATATCGATCACGCGCTTTACATTTTCTTCGTTTTCGTACCGGTTCCTAAGCTCCGGGTTCATTGTAATTGCCCGTTCAATGGTAATGCCCAGCTCGTTCGGAATACTTTTTGCAATCGTATCCACAAATGCATACGGCAGATCCATCACACGCCCCACATCCCGGATGACTCCCCTTGCCGCAAGCGTACCAAACGTAATGATCTGCGTCACACAGTCTCTGCCGTACTTTTCAATGACGTAATCGATCACTTCCTGCCGCCTCTCGAAACAGAAATCCACGTCGATATCGGGCATGGAAATACGTTCCGGATTCAGGAAACGCTCAAAAATCAAATGATACCGGATCGGGTCGATATTCGTAATTCCCGTCGTATATGCGACAAGGCTTCCCGCAGCGCTGCCGCGGCCGGGTCCCACGCTGATGCCGTGTTCCCTGGCGTACCTGATATAATCCCATACAATCAGAAAATACTCCACATACCCCATATCTTTGATCACGGAAAGCTCATATTTCAGGCGTTCGTCCAGCTCTTTTGTCACCAGGGGATACCTCTCGTTCAACCCTTCGTAACAGAGCTTTTCCAGATATTCATAAGTGGTATACCCTTTAGGCACAGGAAAATTCGGCAGCTTTGTGTGCCCGAATTCAATCTCCACATGACAGCGGTCGGCAATTTTCTGTGTATTCTCCACGGCTTCCAGCGCATAAGGAAACAGCGCTCTCATTTCCGCTTCGGATTTGACATAATACTGTCCTCCCTCATAACGCATCCTGTTTTCATCGGAGAGCTTTTTCCCTGTCTGTAAACAGAGTAAGATATCGTGGGAATCCGCATCCGTTTCATACGTATAATGCACGTCGTTCGTCGCCACAAGCGCAATCCCCGTATCTTTGGAAAGACGCAGCAGCTGCTGGTTGACCGTCTGCTGCTGTGAAATACCGTGATCCTGCAGCTCTAAAAAGAAATTGCCCTCGCCGAAGCAGTCCTGGTATTTCAACGCCGTCTGCTTGGCTTCTTCGTATAAGCCTCGCACCAGATAACGCTGAACTTCTCCCGCCAGGCAGGCGCTTAAGGCAATGATTCCCTCATGATACGTCTTTAAAACCTCAAAATCTACCCTGGGCTTATAATAATAACCGTCTACAAACCCTTTGGATACGATTTTCACCAAATTGCCGTATCCTTCGTTGTTTTCCGCCAAAAGCACAAGATGATAGTACCTGTCCTCGCCATACACCGTTTCTCTGTCAAAACGGGAATTGGGCGCCACATAGACTTCACATCCCAAAATCGGCTGAATCCCCTGTGCCTTTGCGGCCTTATAAAATTCGATCACGCCGTACATCACGCCGTGATCTGTTATTGCAGCCGCAGTCATGCCCAGTTCTTTCACTCTTGCGGCATATTCTTTTATCTTATTCGAGCCGTCCAAAAGACTGTACTCGGTATGCACATGTAAGTGGGTAAATGCCATCGCAACGCTCCGTTCTACTGCCTGCCTGTACTTCCAAAGCCCCCGCGGCTTTCTTTCTCCAGTTCTTTACATTCTTCAAATACGATCTGCGGCTGGTTTTTCACAATACGAAACTGGCAGATTCTGTCGTTTTTCTCAATTACGGTATCTCTGGTCGCATAGACCGGCATACGCCACATATCCTCGTCTCCGCAGTAAGAATTGTCTATGATTCCCAGACTGTTTGTCTGCAGGATGCCATACTGTTTAAAAGCAGAGCTTCTCGGCACCAGATGCCCCTCATATCCCTTTGGAAGCTGCATGGCAACGCCTAAGGGAATCAGTGCAAATTCACCCGCCTTTAACTCCCTGCGCTCCGAAGCCCTAAGGTCGATCCAGTCGGATTTTCCGTCTATATAACAAAGCTTTTTTACATCGTCTGAAAAATATTTTATCCGAATCGTTTCCATCTCTGATCAGTTCTCCCATTCTAACGTGGTATGTTCTGTCTTTTTATCTCTCTGCATCAATTCCCTGACGGCGTCTTTTGCCGGTTTATCATCAAACAGCACGCGGTTCACCTGCTCGATGATCGGCATGGAAACTCCATACTTCTTTCCAAGTGCAGCCGCGGCTTTGGCAGAATAAACGCCTTCTACCACCATTTTTACTTCATCCATCGCCTGCTGCATCGTATATCCCCTGCCGATCAGCATACCGGCTTTCCGGTTTCTGGAATGCCTGCTGGCGCAGGTCACGATCAGATCGCCGATTCCCGTCAGTCCGTTGATCGTCTCCGTATTCGCCCCCATTGCCGCGGCAAGCCTCGCAATCTCCGTAATGCCTCTGGTGATCAGGGCGGCTTTCGTATTGTCCCCGTACTCCAATCCGTCTGCCATGCCCGCCGCAAGCGCAATGACGTTTTTCAGCGCCCCGCCAAGTTCCATGCCCAGCACATCCGGACTGGTATACACACGAAATACGTCGTTCATAAATACTTTCTGGATATATTCTGCCGTTTTCTTCGTCCTTGCTCCCGCCACCAATGCCGTAGGGAGTCTTCTTCCCACTTCTTCCGCATGGCTTGGTCCGCAGAGTACGGCGGCGTCTGCAGCCGGAATTTCCTCTTCGATAATCTCACAGAGCGTCAGCAGGCTCTCTTCTTCGATTCCTTTTGCCACGCTCACAATGATCTGGTTCTGCCTGATGTAAGGCGCCATCTGTTTTGCCGTACTCCTTGTATAAACGGAGGGTACGGCAAGGACCAAAAGATCCATGTCCGAAACCGCTTCTTTGATATCGCAGGTAAAGGAAATCTTCTCCGACAGCAAAACGCCCGGCAGTTTATCCGCATGCTCATGCGTCTCTTTCAACATGGAAATCTCATCTTCCATGACAGACCATACCGTTACCTGATGCCCGTTTGTATCCAATACGCCGGCAAGCGCACATCCCCAGCTCCCGGCTCCGATGATTCCTGCTTTCGCCATAATTAAACCGTTCCTTCTTTCTTTTTTAAACTGAATTTATTTTCGTTTCCGTTGATCAGGCGTTTGATATTTTCCCGGTGCCGCAGGATGCCCATCAGCATAATAACTGCAGCAAGCAGATAAACCTCCATCCGGTACTTCTCTGTTACGTCTAATATCCCCAGTTCTCCGAATGCGACCGTCTGCACAAAAAAACTGATCAGTCCGACGATCGAGCCGACCGATACGTATTTTGTCACGGCAGTCATAATAAGAAACAGCCCAAGGCCCAGAGGCACTTCGATCGGACAGAATGCAATCATCATCCCTCCGGTACAGGCAATCCCCTTTCCGCCCTTGAAATGTTTCATATAAAACGGATAATTGTGCCCGATAATCGTTCCAAGCCCTGCGTAAAGTTCCAGAAGCCTCACGCCCTCCGGACAGCTCTTATGAAACAGCAGCCATGTGATCAAAATTGCGGCGATCGGTTTGGAAACATCCCCCAGCAGCGTAATCAGTCCCGCTTTCCATCCGAACATGCGGAACGTATTCGTCGTTCCGGCATTGCCGCTTCCCATTGTAGTAATATCTTTATGTTTCGACTTTCCATAGGCATATCCCGATAAAAATATTCCGCAGAAATATCCGATCACCAGTACGACCAACCGATTACTCAGCATAGCGTCATTCTCCTTTTCTCTCCCGAATGATAAATTTTAAAGAAGTCCCCCGAAATCCGAATGCGTCGCGGATCCGGTTTTCCAGATACCGGACATATGAAAAATGCATCAGCTGTTTTTCGTTGACAAAGATCACAAACGTCGGAGGTTTTACCGATACCTGCGTCGAATAATAAATCTTCAGCCGTTTTCCTTTATCGGAAGGCGGCTGCTGCATAGCGACTGCCTCGGTTACAATCTCGTTTAACACGCCTGTGGAAATCCGCATGGAATTATTTTCCATAACCATCCGGATCATATCGAAAATCTTTCCGGTTCTCTGCCCTGTCTTTGCCGAAATAAACATAATCTCTGCATAGGGCATAAAACTTAAAATCTGCCGGATCCGCTCCGTATGTTTCTGCATCGTTTTATCGTCTTTTTCGACGGCGTCCCATTTATTTACGACAATGACGATCCCTTTTCCGCGGTCATGCGCAATCCCGGCTATTTTGGCATCCTGCTCCGTTACGCCTTCCGTTGCGTCGATCACTAAAAGCGTCACGTCCGCACGCTCTACGGCGGTTACGGCACGGATAATGCTGTAACGCTCAAGATCTTCTTTTACCTTGCTCTTTCTGCGCAGCCCCGCGGTATCGATAAAGACATATTCATCTCCGTTATACCGGATCGCCGTGTCAACGGCGTCCCTGGTCGTGCCGGCAATATCGGATACAATCACCCGGTTTTCCCCCAACAGGCGGTTCACAAGGGAAGATTTCCCTACGTTGGGCTTTCCGATAATCGCTACCTTCGGACGATCGTCTTCCTCCTCTTCGCCGCTTTTCTTCGGGAAATGACGGATGACTTCATCCAGCATATCTCCGATCCCAAGCATAGATGCGGCGGAAATCGGAACCGGTTCTCCGATTCCCAGATTATAAAATTCATACACATCCGGCATAAATTTTTCAAAACTGTCCACTTTATTGACGACCAAGACCACAGGTTTTCCCGAACGGCGCAGCAGATCCGCCACTTTATCGTCCGCATCCAACAGTCCCTGCCGCACGTCGGTAAGAAAAAGAATGACGTCCGCCGTGTCGATAGCGATCTGCGCCTGTTCCCGCATCTGAGACAAAATGATATCTTTGGAGTCCGGTTCAATCCCTCCCGTATCGATCAATGTAAAATTATGATCCAGCCAGGAAGCGTCGGCATAAATCCTGTCTCTGGTCACTCCCGGCGTATCTTTTACAATCGCAATTCTTTCTCCGGCCAATACATTAAACAGCGTTGATTTTCCCACATTGGGACGTCCTACCACCGCCACCACCGGTTTACTCATAACAATCTCCTATTCTCCGGGGCATATCCAAAACATGTATTCTGCCGGACGTATTCCACAATTGCCCCAGGATATGTTGGAAAAAGGTCTTCCGGCAGATGTTTGTTACCGTCGATACAAGATGCAGCCGGCGGAAGAGACGTTTCCAAAATCAGCCGATACATGCATCTACGAAATCTTGTCCGCTTGATTTTACAATATCTACCTGTACTTGTAAAGCATTTTTCAGCTCTGTGAGCGTCACGTCGTCCAGAAACACTTCTTCGCCGCTGCGCAGAAGATGGCTCGAAAGCAAAAGTTTCTCCCCTAAATCCACACCTTTTAGCTGTGCGATCAGATCCTGCCCCGTTAAAAGCCCGGCAACCGTGATCTGTTCTCCGAAAAAATCATTCCGGATCGGAATGACCCGTACAAAAATATCCGGAAATTTCTGCATCAGACGGCCGCATAATTTCGTCAGAAGGGGAGCCGCCAACGTTCCGGTCGCTATGGTAAGCTTCCGCATCCCTGCTGTTTTTCTTTCTGTTTTATCCAGCGCTTCCAAAAATTCGTCCTCTAACAGGCGCATCATGCCTACCCCGTTTTCCAGCTGCAGGTATCCGTCATAGGTCTCTTCCTTAGGAATTTCCTTTTCTGCCATCAGATACCATTCGTCTCCTGCATGGACAAAATGAATGCCGTAGCGCTCCATACAATACTGCTGCCATCTGTGAATCACGGAAATCACTTCCCCGGCGTCCGTTTTTGTAAAAGGCTCTAAGGGATAGAGTCCTTCCCGGTACTTTGTCATGCCCGCCGGAACGACGGAGAGACTCTGCATACAGGGAATATATGACGTCAGGTCGCGTATGCTCTGTTCCAGCTCCGCCCCGTCATTGATCCCTTTACAAAGAACGATCTGCCCGTTCATCTGTATACTCTCTTCCTTTAACCGCTGCATATGCGCCAGCGCCTCGCCGGCAAAACTGTTGTTTAACATCTTACAGCGCAGCGCGGGATTTGTCGTATGCACGGAAATATTGATCGGCTCCAGGCGGTATCGGATGATTCGCTCGATATCATTCTGCTTCATATTGGTCAATGTAATATAATTTCCCTGCAAAAACGAAAGCCTGGAATCATCGTCCTTAAAATACAGCGTATCGCGCATTCCTTTCGGCATCTGATCAATAAAACAAAAGATGCATTTATTCCGGCAGGACTTATAATCATCCATCAGTCCGCTTTCAAACACAATGCCCAGATCTTCGTCGTAGTCTTTTTCGATTTCAAATTCCCATTCTTCCCCGTCCGGTTTTCGGATCAAAACAGTAACTTCCTCTTCATGAATCAGATAATGATAATCAAACACATCTTCGATCTTCTGCCCGTTGATACAAATCAGCGCATCTCCGGGCGCAATGTTCAATTCATCTGCGATGCTGCCCTTCTCGACTTTATTTATGATATGCTTTTTTTCCATTCTTAATCTCCATTCCACCGCCTTGAACCGGCTTCTTTCAATGCTGACATACACTCTAAGGATACCGCATCAACATCAAACAAATTTGAATCAATTTATAATTCTCGATAATATGGACAAATGTTTTCAAAATGACCGTCCTTCATCCTAAAACCTTTCGGTATCGTCCCCAACTGCGTAAATCCTAATTTCTCATACAAATGGCGCGCAGAAACGTTGCTCTCGACAACCGCATTAAACTGAAGCACCCCGAAGCCAAGCCTTTTCGCATTTAACAAACAGTCCTGTACTAACTGCTCTCCGATGTGCTTTCCTCTGCATTCTGCTTCTACCGCATAACTTGCATTGCAAATGTGCCCGCACCGTCCGACATTGTTTGGATGCAAGATATATAGTCCAACAATTACTCCGTTCTCTTCCGCAACTCCACAGTAGCTTTGTGAAGCGAAAAACTCCATTCCGTTTGATAACTCAAGCGCTTCTTCCTGCGGAAACGCGATACCTTCTTCTACTACAGCATTCCATATTTTTATCATTTCTGCAAGATCTCTTGCCGCGTACTTCCTGATTAACATTTGCTTTTCACTCCTTCAAACACCTCTTTTTCTCACACTTTTCCCATTATAAATCGTCTGTTTGATAAGTGCAAGGCGGAAATAGAATGAATGGGAAAACAGATGGCTGACGTTAACCGTCTCTTTTCCGTTTAAAAATATTAAGGGCAGGTTCGACTTTCGCAAGTCACACCTGCCCTCTATCGGATTATCTATTCATCGGATTGCTCACTTCTCTCCTGTACCGTAATCAGGTCTTCCTCTCCCTGGATCGCTCCGATCTCTTTTAAGGTATCAAGCACATGATGGCAATTGGCATCAAACCTGATATAGGCATTGATAGAAGCCGCACTTGCCTTCTCATAGGCATAAGAATACATCGGTCCCGCATCGCCGTTTGTTTCGTTATTCTCTGAAAGGCATTCCAGTACAAGCGTATTGTCATACGCCTGGCTGTCGCTGTTGTCAGACGAATATCGATTCATGATCACATCTTTAAAATTTCCTTCTTCAATATCGGCAAGTACCGCACGATATACGTATTCTGCATCCTCTTTGGAAAATTTTTTCTGATCTGCCGCTTCCTGATCGTTATACAATTCGATCCAGCCGCCGATCGGCTCAATCTCCTGATCCTCCTCTCCAAACAGCAGCCGGCGATAATTGTCCGGAACGGCTGCCAGCTGGGCAACCCTGTGAAGAACCGTATCGTTATCCTCTAACATGCCGTCGTCTGCCGGAATCGCATAGCTGCGCGTGATCGTAGATCCGTTTTTCATATAATACCGAACGGTAATATATAAATTCTGCCAGCTCTGTGCCTCATGGCGTTCAAATTCCCGTTTGGAATCAATCACCTGTCTGTGTATATCCATCACCTGCCCGATCATCTCCTCATCGGAACCTCCAATCGAGTCATAAGCATCGATATACGCGCGATCCACCTGCGATACATCCGGTATTTTCCGCTCCTGTCCAAATAAATCCACTTCAATCGAAACATACAGACCGGCAAATATCACAAGAAATATACCGCATTCTGCAATTCTCTTTTTCGTAAAGACACGGAACCCTTTTTCCAAAAACATCTGCGCCCCAAAAAAGAATACAATCCCAAAGAAAACTGCCGACACCAACACCGCTATAAAAACCGATATACCCGCAGAAAATCCCATAATGCTGCAGAAAATGGCACTGAACAATGCGCCTCCGCAAAACGCCGCGCCCCACCGAAAGATCGGACAGATCCAGGCGATCGAAACCAAACTGCCCGCAGATTCCATATTCCGGATCCGGTAAATCAGATACGCAGCCACTGCAAATACCAGCGAAACGAGAACGTAAACCGTTACGGTTTCTTTTCCCTGTATTCCGATAATGACCGCATAATCCTTTGTATGGTCATACTCTAACCTCACATGTCTCAACAGATAGAAAAGCGGCGAAAGCACATCCAGTTTACCTCCTGGAAACGACATCGGCAAACCGTAAGAAATCATAGACATTACCATTGCCACCAGCGTCTTTGCGCCTACATACAAAAAGTGAATGATTACGGCAAAAATCGGCACGGCAAAAAGCTGCCCGGTAAACATGGCAATAAACACATTAAAACTGTAAAGCGCCGTACTGATCCCGCATGCAAACAAAAGTCCTGCCAGCAAGTGGTTCATATACGCATAACCGCAAAACGCGCTGACTAAAATTCCCATCAGAAATCCGATGATTTCCGGAACAATCAAAAACAGCAGGCCGGAAATATAATTCGTAAAGAACAGTTCCTTTCTTGTCACAGGCAGCGCATGAATGGTATTCGCCGACCTTGCCTGATAGAGATAGGAAAATACTGCCATCACCGCAACGACAGAAAATATAAACAACACAACCGGATTGATATAGACCGCAACCAGCGATAAAATATCGTTTGACATAGACTGTTCCAGTTCTTCTTTCCCGATATCATTCATCAGTTTATACTGCTGAGAACTGTTATAGATCATAAACGGCAGGACAAACAGATTCCATGCCAGAATCAACATCCAGATCGGCCAGAAATGCGTAATATTTTTGAAGAAAATCGTTTTGTTAAAACAAGATGTCTTTGACCTCATAATCTACCCCTCCTAATTCATATATAAAAATCTCTTCCAGTGTCAAAGGAAGCAGATCGATCAGCATCGGATGCATTTTCTCAAGCTGCCGCTTCGCTTCTGCCGGATCCCCCTTTACGATCAGCGTATAAACCCTTCCGGTATTTGACATATGAAGCACTTCAAATCCTTCCGGAAGTTTTGGCATCTCTGCCTGAAACGCCGCCTGTATCTTGCAGACGCTTCCCTGCAGGTCGCTTAACGACCGCTCGATCATGATTTTCCCTTTATGCATAATTCCCACATGATCGCAGACATCTTCCAATTCCCTTAAATTGTGGGAAGAGACGATCACCGTCGTTTCATGCTCCGATACGTCCGCCATAATAATACTCCAGATCTGACGGCGCATCACAGGATCCAGGCCGTCTACCGGCTCATCTAAAATCAAAAGCTCCGGTCTCGTACAAACGGCAAGCCAGAACGCCACCTGCTTCTGCATTCCTTTTGACAGGCTGCGGATATTCTTTTTCGGATCGATCGTCGGAAAATATTCTTTCAGGCGCTCAAACATCTGCTCGTCAAACTTCGGATAAATGCCCTGGTAAAATCGTTTCATTTCTATGGTATCCGCCTGCATAAAATAGAAAATATCATCCGGAATAAATGCAAATTTTGCTTTGATCCCAGGGTTTTCATAAATCGGTTCTCCGTCGATTGTAACCGTTCCTTCATTTTGCCGGTAAATGCCGGTCAGATGCCTAAGAAGCGTTGATTTTCCGGCTCCGTTTGGTCCGACCAGACCATAAATCGCTCCTTTTTTTACAAACATATTGGCGCCGTCCAATGCACGGAACCCGTCAAATTCTTTTACCAGATTTTTAACTTCAACCATTTTCTACAAGCCTCCCCTGTTCCAGATTTTCCATACGGCATCCCAGTTCTTCTTTTGTCACGTCCAGTACAAAAAGCTCTTCTACCACATCGTCAAATTCCGTTAAAAGCTCCTGCGCCCTGCTTTTGTGTATAAAATCCGTAGAGGACGCAAATGTGCCTTTCCCTTTCATACTGTATACATAGCCCTCTGCCTCCAGCTCACGGTATGCCCGCTGTATCGTATTGGGATTAATTGCCAAAGTCGACGCAAGTTCCCGGACAGAAGGAAGCTTCTCATCCGCAGCGATTGCATTGGTCAAAAGCAAATGCCGGATTCCTTCTTTGATCTGTTCATATATAGGTTTTGCATCCCTATAATTTAATTGCAGCAATCCTATAACCTCCTCGCTAAGTGTATTAATACATATGATACACTTAGTCTACCACTTTGCCCTATACGAAACAATAAAGATTACTGTAGGAATTTATTAAGGTTTTTTTAACATATCCACGACGCAGAAAAACCGCCGTACGGGAAATTTCCCATACGGCGGCAGATCACAATGCTTATTCAAACAAATCGGTTTACCCTTTGATACTCCCATGATATTCCTGCAGTGATTTGACCGGCTGTCCCTCGCCGTTTTTCATGGAACGGATGCCCGCTGCGGTTGCTTTTGCCGCCGCCATCGTCGTCATATACGGAATCCTGTTTTTGATTGCCGCTTTTCGAATATAGCTGTCGTCCACCGATCCCTTCTTATCATTCGGCGTATTGATAATCAGGTCGATCTGTCCGTTTGCAATCGCGTCGAGAATATTCGGACGGCCTTCGTTGATCTTTGCGATCTTCTCTGCTTTCATCCCCGCTTCCCGTATTTTATCGCAGGTACTTCCGGTTGCCATAATCCCAAATCCGCACTCATACAACTCTCGCGCCGTTTCTACAAGCTCCGGCTTATCCCTGTCGTTTACGCTAAAGAGAACCGTTCCTTCCATCGGAAGCTTCGTCTGCGTCGCTTCCTGCGCTTTATAAAACGCCTTCCCGTAACTGCCGGACAGCCCGAGCACTTCGCCTGTAGAACGCATTTCCGGTCCGAGCAGCGGATCTACTTCCTGAAACATATTAAACGGAAATACGGCTTCTTTTACGCCGTAATAAGGAATTTCGCGGTCATGCAGACCGGGAACCGGAGACGGATTCCCCGTAATCTTTGCCGTCATGATTTCCGTTGCCAGTTTTACCATATTGATACCGCAGACTTTGGATACCAGCGGAACGGTACGCGAAGCTCTTGGATTTGCTTCCAGCACATAAATCGTGCCGTCTTCGATGGCATACTGCATATTCATCAGTCCCACGACATTCATTTCCTGCGCAATCTTTCTGGTATATTCTTTTATCGTCTCGATATGTTCTTTCGATAAATGTTTCGACGGCAGAATGCAGGCAGAATCTCCGGAATGCACGCCCGCCAGCTCGATATGTTCCATGACCGCCGGAACAAATACATGCTCTCCGTCGCTGATCGCGTCCGCTTCACATTCCGTGGCATGCTGTAAAAACCGGTCGATCAAAATCGGACGGTCCGGCGTCACGCCTACGGCTGCCCGCATATAATAGGTCAGAGATTCATCATCATGTACCACTTCCATGCCGCGGCCTCCCAGCACATAGGAAGGACGTACCATAACGGGATAGCCGATTTCATTTGCAATGGAAAGCGCTTCCTCGGCGTCGACTGCCATTCCTGCCTGCGGCATCGGAATGTTCAGTTTGTCCATCATCGCGCGGAACAGATCGCGGTCTTCCGCCATATCGATTGTCTCCGGCGTGGTTCCCAGAATATTGACGCCGTTTTTCTTTAAATCGGCAGCCAGATTTAACGGCGTCTGTCCGCCGAACTGCGCGATCACACCGACGGGTTTTTCTTTTTCATGGATGCTGAGCACATCCTCCAGCGTCAGCGGCTCAAAATACAGCTTATCGGACGTATCGTAATCCGTGGAAACCGTTTCCGGATTGCAGTTTACGATAATCGTTTCAAATCCCAGTTTCTTTAAGGCAAGCGCCGCATGCACGCAGCAGTAATCAAACTCAATACCCTGGCCGATACGGTTGGGTCCTCCGCCCAAGATCATAATTTTCGGCCGATCCGTACAGACCGTACTTTCATCCTGGATATGATAACTGGAAAAATAATAGGCGGAGTCTTTTGTAGCGCTTACATGAACGCCTTCCCAGGCCTCCTGTATTCCGGCTTCCATTCTTGCCTTACGGATTTCACACTCCGGTACTTCTAAAATCTCGCTTAAATATTTATCGGAAAAACCGTCCAGCTTCGCCTGCCGCAGCGCTTCTTTTTGGGGTACGCTTCCTTTTCCCCGTAAAAGCTCCTCTTCTTCTTCCACCAACTCTTTCATCTGTTCGATAAAATAATGTTTGATCTTCGTCCGTTCAAATAATTCCTCGACTGTGGCGCCTTTTCGCAGCGCTTCATACATAATAAACTGTCTCTCGCTCGTAGGAACCGCAAGCATTTTTAAAAGATCGAGTTTGCTTTTCTTTGCAAAATCTTTTACAAAACCAAGCCCGTACTTTCCGTTTTCAAGGCTTCGAATCGCTTTCTGGAATGCTTCTTTATACGTCTTTCCGATACTCATAACCTCGCCGACCGCACGCATCTGCGTACCCAGCTTGTCCTCTGCGCCTTTGAACTTTTCAAACGCCCATCTGGCAAATTTAATCACAATATAGTCCCCGCCCGGCACATACTGATCCAGCGTCCCATATTTTCCGCAGGGAATTTCGTCTAACGTCAAGCCGCACGCCAGCATAGCCGACACAAGAGCGATCGGAAAACCGGTGGCTTTTGAAGCCAGCGCCGAAGACCTGGAGGTTCTGGGATTGATTTCGATCACAATAATCCTTCCGCTGACCGGATCGTGTGCAAACTGCACATTGGTACCCCCAATGACCTGAATCGCTTCTACAATTTTATATGCCTGCCTTTGCAGCTCATCCTGCACATCCTGCGGAATCGTGAGCATCGGAGCGGAACAGAATGAATCTCCCGTATGTACGCCCAGAGGATCGATATTTTCAATAAAGCAAACGGTAATCATATTATTTTTTGCATCGCGGACAACTTCCAGTTCCAGCTCTTCCCAGCCTAAAATAGACTCCTCCACAAGCACCTGCCCCACCAGGCTTGCAGAAAGCCCTCTGGCACATACCGTTTTCAATTCATCGACATTATAGACCAGTCCGCCGCCGGCGCCGCCCATCGTGTAGGCAGGACGAAGAACCACCGGATAACCGAGCTGATCCGCAATCGAAAGCGCTTCCTCTACCGAATAAGCAACTTCGCTTCTCGCCATCTTTATACCAAGACTGTCCATCGTCTTTTTAAACTCAATACGGTCTTCTCCCCGCTCGATTGCATCTACCTGAACGCCGATCACCTTCACACCGTATTGATCCAGAACGCCCGCTTTTGCCAGTTCCGAACAGAGATTTAATCCGGACTGACCGCCAAGATTCGGCAGCAGGGCGTCCGGACGCTCTTTTTCAATAATCTGCGTCAGGCGTTCTACATTTAATGGCTCGATGTATGTCACGTCTGCCGTCTCCGGATCTGTCATAATCGTCGCCGGATTGGAATTCACCAGCACAATTTCATATCCCAGATTCTTAAGCGCCTTACACGCCTGCGTACCCGAATAGTCAAATTCACACGCCTGTCCGATAATAATGGGACCTGAGCCTATGATCAGTATCTTATGAATATCATTTCTTTTCATTCTGCATTCCTCGCATTCCCTGATTGATATATGATTATGAAACCTTTTCCATTATAAACAAATCCGGGCAGTCTGTAAACCCGGGTTTCTGTTATTTTCCCAATCCAAGCCCCAGCACGGCAGCCAGATTCCCCCGCTTCCCCCGGCTTGCCCGGTGGGAGAACAAAAGCTTGGGATTGCAGCACGTACACACGCCTGCCGTTGCAAGATGCTGCTTAAGAACGCCTGCCTGTGTCAGCACAATTTCATTTGCCTTCCAAAGATCCAGCAGATATTTTCCGTCTCCTTTTTCAAAAAGTATCTCCTGCTCTCTTCCCGCAAATTCCCGCTGAAATTCTTCCGCCACATCGGCACTTACTTCATAACAGTTTTTACAGATCGAAGGACCGATGGCGCAAAGCACATCTTCCGGCTTTGTACCAAATTCCCGTCTCATTTTCTCCAGCGTAACGCTTCCCATGCGCCCCACCGTGCCGCGCCAGCCCGAATGGCTTAACCCGATGGCCCTGTGCACGGGATCTGCAAAATAAAGCGGTACGCAGTCCGCATAAAACGTCACAAGCGTAACCGCGGAATCATTTGTCACCATCCCGTCCACATCTTTATAATCCTGCGGACGCCAAATACCGTTTCCGGCATCTTTCCTGTCCACACGAATCACATTTGTCGTATGTGTCTGATCGGAAGCTGTAAAACTTTCCGCCGAAACGCCAAGCGCGTTTGCCAGCCTGCGGTAATTTTCTTCCACTGCCTCTTTCTGATCTCCTCTGGTAAAACTTAAATTCAAAGAAGAAAAAATCCCTTCGCTCACGCCGCCCAAACGCGTCGTAAACCCATGCGTTACCATGCCGGACGACTCCAACAACGGGAACACAAATAACGGAAGCTCCTCTCCTTCTCCGACAGAAAAATGTTTTAATTCAACCTGTTTTAATTTCTGCATTCCAATCCTCTCTCTTTTCTTTCCGATACAAAATCTACTCGTTTTCAATCTCCGTGTTATTCGAAAACCCGCCGAAAAACATGTGAAACCGCACGGCATTATACAGTATAGGTAAACGCATTTTTAATATGTACGATCTCATCCTTTCCCGTCATTGCAATTACGTCAAAACGGCATGGCGTCGTATCCGGATAGCCGTGCTTTAGGCAAAAATAAGAAGCGGTCCTGCAAATTCTCTTCTGTTTCTTTGCATGCACCGCCTCCAAAGGAGTGCCGCAGGAATTGTCCCTGCGGTACTTTACCTCTATAAACACGAAATATCTGCCGTCTTTTGCAATAATGTCGATTTCACCGAAACGGCTGTAGAAGTTCTGTTCCAGAATCAAAAACCCCTGCTGCCTGAGATATTCCGCCGCTTTTTTTTCGTATTCTGTCCCGATTTTTCTTTTGTTTTCCATAGATGAAACAGCTTCCTCTTCTCTATTTGATCTTGGACCGCAGCCGGTCCATATCGTCTACAAACACCAAAATTTCCGCTACCACGTCATAGAGTTCCGGCGGTATCGTATCTCCGATTTCAAGCTTGGAGAGTGTATTTGCCAGTTTGTTATCTTTGTACAGCGGCACATTGCCCGCTTTGCCTTTTTCTATGATCCGCTCCGCCAGTTCGCCTTTTCCGGTCGCTAAAATCTTCGGCGCCACATCTCCCGCCTCATAGGCAAGCGCAACCGCGGTTTTGACTTTTTCCTCTTTCCTTTTTCTTTCCATACTGCTCACGCCCTGACATCAAATGAATATCTGTGTACCATCCCTCCGGCGGATGGGGTCTGCCGTTTCAGAATGTCTTCTACAAAATTTACATTCTCTTCCTGGTTCATCACCTGGATTTTAGCCTGATAGCCCTTTTGCTTCAGTCTCTCTTCCAGCAGGTTTAGATGTTCTAAAATCAACTGGTACGAAAGATCGTCTGCAAGATAAAAATTGGTTGCTACCTGCTTGTTGTGCAGTTTAATAGAAACATCCGTAGAACCCAGATGGTCCAAATCCAGGTGCAAAAAAGCGCTGAACTCTCCGTCCTTTTCTCTTTTTTTCCGCTTATCCGTGTAGACAAACAGCTCGCTGTGTGCATTCTGTCCCGCAAGTTTCAGCGGAATCTGCACATACGTGTACGTCTGGTTTAACTGATTCATAAACTGAATATTGTCCCGTACGTTTGCCGCCGTATGGGACAGCTGGGACGAACTCTGCCCGAACGATTTTAAGACTCTCTCCATCTGCTCTAACTGGCGGTCCAAACGCTCATACAGTTCGTTTACCTTATGTTCGCTCTTTAATTCCT
This sequence comes from Lachnospiraceae bacterium, assembly GCA_011959925.1. Taxonomy (GTDB): domain Bacteria; phylum Bacillota; class Clostridia; order Lachnospirales; family Lachnospiraceae; genus Roseburia_B. The sequence goes on along the minus strand of BLMD01000383.1, from coordinate 15,640 downwards.
CCGGCTTTAACAGCCATTGCTGCTCGATCATATTCCGGACGAGCGTACGGTATTCTTTGGAGGAAACCAGTTCCGAAAGAGACTGTCTGTCAGACGCCTGTGCTTCGGAAAACACCTGTTCCAACAGCTGTAAAAGTTCTCCGGAAGAAAGATCCCCCCGTAACTGGCCGTTCGAAAAGAAAGCGGGATTTTCTGCAAACTGCGGAAATTTTGCAAGCTGTCTGGAAAGCTGCAAAAACTCCTCCCCGTTTAAGAGGTGTTTCCATGCCGTCTGCATCTGCTCCTGCGTCTGTACCTGAGGTTTTTCTGTCTTTTGCGCCGCATCTTCTTTTGACGTCAGCATCTCAGATTCCGAAGCCGTCCCCAGAATCCGGGCGTTTACGGCCTGCTCCGCCGTACCCGGTTCGGTTCCGCCATCCAACACTCCGGATGGATTTAAAAGCACTTTCCCGTCCGAAACAGACGCCTGCACGGTCCCGTTTTGTCCGGTTGCATCTGCGGCTCCCTGCGGCAGGCTCTCTGCCGGCAGGCCTTCCAACACATCCGGTTCTCCCAAAAATATCTGAAGGATCTGACGATTCAAAGAAATCATCTCTTCCCTGCCAAATTCCCCGCCGGCAAGCTGCTCCGGCAAGATCTCCATCAATGACTCCATCTGATCCAGTATCGCATACTGATCGGATTTATAATTTTCAAACTGGGCAATCATTTCTTCCGTCACCGGAATGCCGAGTTTTGCCATCTGCACGATGGAAGTAACATCCAGCCCCTCATTTCCCATGACAAACCTTGCCATCTGCGTCAGGCTTTGTTTATCGATGGACATAGACTGCTCCATCATCGTATGTACCATGGTCAGCGTTTTGCCGTTCACGGGAAGATTTGCCGCCTTCAAGGCGTTTAAAAGCGTCGGATTACTGCCGTTTCCGCCGGAAAACGGGCGGATTGCAATCTGGCTTCCGCTATTGGAACGCACCTGAAAAAACATGGATTCCCCTACATGCACCGTAACGCCGGAATCCAATTTCGCCTGAATCGTTTTTCCGTCTCCAAGCCCAAGCGTTACCACGCCGTCTTCAATCTGGTTGATATTTCCCTCAAATACATTTCCTACGGACATTTCCTGAATCGAAGATACCACCTGTTTGATCCCCTGCGTTCCGGAAGAAATTTCCGTGCCGTTTGCAATATTTCTGTTATATTGGTTTAGCATATCCGTAATCTGCATCTTAACCTCCCGCGGCACATCCGCATACCGGCATCTGCCAAAGAACGAAAGCGCTTTTTATTGTCCGGTATCAGACAAAATTTTTGATAAACGATTTCCTGTGAATAGGCGTCGGACCGTAAGCCTTCAGCGCTTCTATATGTGCTTTTGTGCCATATCCTTTATTGGATGCAAACCCGTATTCCGGAAGAATGCTGTCGTACTCTTCCATCAGTCTGTCTCTTGTCACCTTGGCAATGATACTTGCCGCCCCGATCGAAATACTTTTTGCATCGCCTTTGACGATCGGAATCTGACGGATGGAAATCCCCGGAATCGTAACTGCATCATTTAATAATATATCGGGCTGTACGCCCAAATTATGTATAGCTTCCCGCATCGCCTCATACGTTGCCTGCAGGATATTAATCTCGTCAATCCTCTGCGGTGTCGCCATGCCGATGCCTGCCGCAACTGCCTGTTCCATAATCACGGGATACAGCACTTCTCTTTTTTTGGCGGAAAGTTTTTTGGAATCATTGATATAAAGAATTGTACAATCCGGCGGCAGAATCACCGCCCCCGCTACCACCGGCCCGGCAAGCGGTCCCCTGCCCGCTTCGTCGACTCCGCAGACGATTCCAAACGACGCATACTGTTTCTCGTATACTTTCAGGCCTTCCGTCCTCTCCCGTTCCGCCGCAAGTTTTTCCAACCGTTTTTTCTCCCGTTCCTGCTGTTTCTTCGTCTTCTTTTCTTCTGCCATACAAGCTCCTATTCTTCCGGCAGCTCAATCGTAAACCTGCCGATTTTTCCGCTTCTGAATTCGTCTATGACAAGCGCCGCCGCTTTACTGTAATCCGGCTCGTCTCCCTTTTTCCGGCATCCCCGCTTTTGTGCAATCTGACCAAGAAGTGCTGCGGGCTCCTTTGTTTCCTCCACCTCAAAACGCCTGGCGACCGCTCCCGGATAGTCCCTCATCAAAAGTTCCAAAAGAGCGACGCAAAGTTCATCCGTATTCAATATTTCGTCTTTGATGGATCCGATCAATGCAAGAAAAAGCCCTACCTTCTGGTCTTCAAACTTCGGCCATAAAATTCCCGGCGTATCCAAAAGCTCTACGTTTTTATTCAGTCGGATCCACTGCTTTCCTTTGGTTACTCCCGGTTTGTTTCCCGTTTTGGCGCATGCTTTTCCGGCATACGTATTGATAAACGTAGATTTTCCCACATTCGGAATCCCCACGACCATTGCGCGGACCGGACGGTTTTTGATCCCCCGTCTTAGGTCCCGTTCAATCTTTTCTTTACACGCTTCCATAATCTCATTCTGGATCGCTTTCATTCCCTTTTTGCTTCTGGCGTCGATGCATACGACAAAATAGCCCTTCTCTTTAAAATAACGGCTCCAGGCTTCCGTCTTTTTTGCATCCGCCAAATCCGCTTTATTCATCAAAATCAAACGGGCTTTGTGCTTACCAAGCTCGTCAATATCCGGATTCCTGCTGGAAACCGGAATCCTTGCATCTACTAATTCTATGATCAGGTCGATCAATTTTATATCTTCCTGCATCTGACGCTTTGCCTTCGTCATATGTCCCGGATACCAATGAAACTGCATATGTCTGTTCTCCTGTTCTAATCTATAAAGCCAAATTTCTGATACGGGGAAACGATAAACCACGCTTTCCCGATCATATATTCTTTTTTTACGTTTCCGATATTCGCATATCGGCTGTCTTCGCTGTTATTGCGGTTGTCACCCAGTACAAAATACTCGTCCTCTTCCAAAACGATTTTCTCAGAAGCCAGCTCGGCGTCTAAAATTGCCGCCGTCTCCACCTTTTCTTCAAACAACTCCCCGTTTACATAAACGGCTCCGTCTTTTATCTGAACCGTATCCCCCGGAACACCGATGACACGTTTCACATAGTAGTGGGCCTTTTCATTGCCGTTCGGCAAAAAAACCACAATGTCATTGGGTTTTGGATCCGATATGGAATAAATAAAACGATTGACCAGAATTTCCTGCTTATTTTCCAGCGTAGGCGCCATAGACTGGCCTACCACGCTCGTCCTAAAACCGATATAATAGACAAATACAAATGCAATTGCCAGCACAATCGCAATTTCGAGCATCCATACCACCGCATTTTTCATGACAGGCAGATTCACTTTCTTTTTTTCCTGCCCAAAATGTAGTCCTCTTCTTCTCATTGATTTACTCCTGTGTATTCCTTGTGCATATCAAAGGATCCTCTCTGTTTCTGCTTCTGTCGTAAAAACAGCCGCATCTGTCTGGAATTCTCCAAGGCAGGATACGGCTGTCTTTTTCTTATCTCACTAATTCTTTTACCTTTGCAGACTTTCCGGTACGTCCTCTTAAGTAGTTTAATTTTGCCCTTCTGACTTTACCGAAACGAATCACTTCTACTTTTTCAACATTCGGAGAATGCAGCGGCCATGTTTTTTCTACACCGACGCCATTGGAAAACTTACGAACCGTAAATGTCTCACGATTGCTTCCACCCTGTCTTTTTAAAACAATTCCTTCAAATACCTGGATTCTTTCGCGGTTGCCTTCCTTGATCTTACCGTAAACCTTTACGGTATCTCCTACGTGAAATACAGGCGGTTCCGCTTTTAACTGCTCGTCCTCAATTCCTTTGATAATTTCATGTGCGTTCATTTTATTTCCTCCTAAACTGTCCGATGTTCTTAATACGCTTTCGTAACAGAGGACCATCGCATACTTTACACAACTATCCGATTATATCATAATTTTATGTGTAATGCAATATATTTTATTCTACTTTTGTCGTCAGCAATACGGCAATCTGCTCGTATGTGGAATCCTTTGGTATATCGTAAGTTCCCGGCATAATCGAATTGTCATAATCCTTTTCGATCAGAAACCGGTTAAACGCTTCCGCGCTATCGATCAATCCGGTCTTTTCCAGCTTATGGCAGATATCATCCGAAAACTCTCCGCCGCTGATTTCGATGCGGACCTTCTCCTGCGGTTTCTCTTCCGGTTTTGTTTCCGGCTTTGAAGCTTCTGCTTCATCCTGTTTGGGGTTTTCCTTCGGCGTGTCCTTTTGAGACGAATCGGAAGCGTCCGGATCTTTGGTATCCTGTTTTTTTGTATCCTGCTTTTCTTTCTGCTCCGTCCCGGTCTCGGAAGACTTTTGTGTATCGCGTTCCTCTTGTGTCTCCGTCTCTTTCTTAAGATCCGCCACCGTTTTGGATTCCGTATTCTGCTTTGCGGCATCCTGGGATTTCGCATCGTTTTTATGGAGCGGAATGATAATCATAAATAAGATCGTGGTGATCACTACGCCGACTCCGATTCCTCTTAGATAATATTTCAGCTTCACTTCTTCCTCTTCCCCTCATACAAACCAATGACCAATTGAACTTCGCCGAGTCCAAGCGCCAACTCTCTTGCAATGTCGATCGCCGATTTTCCCTGTTTATGCAAAGCAAGGATATCTGCGTTGTGATTGGATTCTTCCGAATCGTCTGCATCTTCTTCCGGCAGAAAATTTTCTTCTTTGATTTCCGTCCGAAAAGCTGCCGGCTCGTCCTTTCCGGCGCCTGCGGGTTCTTTTTTTTCCTCAAACGGCGCCGAATAGCTTAAATGCCCGACGATCGCCTCGTCTTTCTTCTCCAGTTCCTTCGCAAGCTCATTCAGCTTAGCCGAAAAGTCAGTCAGCTCGGCATGCTTGTCATTTAACATACTGTATAAAAACATAATCTCGTTATGCGTTTTATTCATCGATTCTACGACCGTATCGGAATATTCGCTGATTGCCATAATCTTTTCATTGCATTCCTTTTCCATCATACGCTCGGAATTCACCAGGGCTTCCTCTGCTTTTTCCTCTACTCTGCCTTCGATTTCATCGGTGACTTTCTGAAGCTCTCTCTCCATAATTCTCTGGATTTCTTCATTGCTCAATTCCCCGATTTTATTCAGTTCTCCCGGTCCCAGTTTTTCCGTAATAAAGAAACTGGCAATAAAAAACACTACGCCTGTTACCAGTAACAGAATCTCTACTCCTGTCATTTTTTCTGCTCTCCTCTAAATTTTCATATCAAACCCACCGGCATACTGCCTGTATTGTGTCTTCTCCCCAGGGTTCTCTTCCTGCTTTTTCTTTTTTTTCTGCTGCTGACCATGATATGCATTGCTGCCTTTTTCTTTGGCATCGTACTTTTTTTTATGCTCGTTTGCATCGTCTTTATGATTTACCTGTTTTAACTGACGTTCTCCCTGCGTCTTCATCGTCGTCTGGATATTATGCTGATCCAGCACAGGTTTATGATCCTCCTGCTGTTTAATCGTGGTCATATCCTGTGTTCTTGGTATCACGCCGTTTAATGTTACCGGTCCTACTGCCATGTTATCACCTCATACTGCTGATTTTATAAATTGACTGTCTTGATCTCTCCGCCGTCTTTATAAAAACGACAGTATTTTCTCTCCCTTTTCGTCGTCAGCGACAAATCGGAAATCTTTATCGTTACGCCGGGATATATCGTATCCTGCACCTCGATCTTTGCCCCTCCTGCTTCGATAAACTCCATGCGCAGGCGGTTAATCTCTTCATTCACCGGAGTATACTGCTTTTGCAGCGCCTTTAACGCCAGTACCTGCGTCTTCATATAATGCGCCTGTTCCGGTGTCAGCGTAATTCCCAGCTTCATTTTTTCACTGTAATTCATCAGAATCGGACGGATCGTTTCGATCTTTTTCCCAATATCCTTTGCTTCCTGCTGAAGCTGTGCAAACCGCTCCAGCTTCCTCGGCTCGATACCGACTTCTACATGTGTGGCAATACCCATCGCAGAACCGATGACTTTTGCCGATACTTTATTGCTCACCCGTACCATGCCTCCGCGGATCAATCCTTTGCCTCCGCTTACAATCACTTCCGAATTTGCGGATACCTGGCTCTGAATAATCGACTCCGTCTCCACATAACCGCCGGATTTTACCGTAGCCCCTTCAATAAATTTGATCACAACGTTGCCCTTTGCCGAAAGCAGTCCTTTGCCCATGCCGTGAATCCCGCGCTTTACAATAATCTGACCGCCCGCGTAAAGCTGTGCGCCCTCCACGACGCCTTCTACGATAATATCTCCGTTTGCATGAATGATAAAACCGCTTTTTACGTTGCCCTTTACCGAAACATTGCCCGGATAATTGATATCCCCGATGGAATTGTCCACATCCGCCGGAACTTCATACACGCCGGATACAAATACTTTTCCCTGTACCAGCGACGCATGCCCCGTCACCTCGGAATACAGCTTTGTCCCGTCTTCCGATATCCGGATATTATTGGCAAAAGATAACTTTAAATCGTGGACGTCTTTGGGATTCAGTTTGCCGCCTTGTACGTCGCATCCCGCTTCCCCCGGTACTGCCGGGATCAATTTTGCAATCAGCTGATCTTTTTCCACCTTGCTGATAATATTTAAATCGTGATAATTCACGGAACCGTCATCGTTATGCTTTGGTTTTAAACTTTTACGGGTAGAAAAATAATACTCGATCTTGGCATCCTTTCCAAGCGTCGGAGGCGTTCCTTTTCCAATCAGATATTCCGTACAGTATTCTCTGTTTACCAGCAGGCTGTTGATCATTGTCTCATCGATTCCGTAAACGATCTTTTCATGCGCCAGTTCATCCATAATATCCTCTTTTGTGATCGCCCGGCCTCCCGCTGCCGCAGGATAAAATCTACAGCGCACCAGCATATTATCCACCGATACGGAAATGTCTACCAACTCATTGAAATTTCTTCCCATACTCCTTCCGATATACAGTTTTTCCGGCTCGCCCGACGTTGCCGCACGATTCAGGTCTTTTAAACTGTAATCATGATATCCGTTTTTGGTAAGATAGGAAATAAGCTCTTTGGGATCTAACGTCTTTCCGCCTTCCATGGCCGGAATAATCTCAATATACAGTTCATCATTTTCTATTAACGGTTTAAAATAACTGTTTCTATTCTCCATATATTCCCCCATCAATCTACGAAAATATCCATATAGCTTCCCATCTTCCGGCGCATCTTCAGAAGCGCTTTCGTATGAAGCTGAGAAATCCTGGATTCGGTTACTCCAAGGACTTTGCTGATCTCCTTTAAGGTCAGTTCTTCATAGTAATAAAGTTCAATGACTTTTCTTTCCTTCTCCGTCAAAAGTTCTAACGTATCTTTCAATACTTTTTTTAATTCGTCTTCCTGAATCTGCTCTTCCGGCTGTATAAAATGGGAATTGTTACGGGCATCCATGACCGGTTCGCTCCCCTGTTCCACATATTCGTTCAAAGAAACGATATTGGTAACTTTAAGCTGTGACTGCCAGACGGCAAGTTCATCTTCCGATATACCGATTTCTACTGCAATTTCTTCATCGCTGGCATTTTTTCCGGTTCTCATCTCGACCTGTTTGACTGCTTCGTCCAATTTCTTCTGCTTTTGCCGGACGGTTCTGGGTATCCAGTCCATCTTCCGGATCTGGTCTAAAATAGATCCGCGGATTCTGAGGCTTGCATATGTTTCAAATTTTACATCCTTACCTGCATCGTATTTGTCGATTGCATCGATCAAACCGAATATTCCGTATCCAACCAGATCGTCGTACTCGACATTATATCCCAGGTACATGCTTAATCTGCCCGCTACAACTTTTACCAGCGGCGCATATTCCAAAATGATCTGTTCGCGTAATTCGGGTGAAGGATCTTTTTGATAAGATTTCCATAACTTTTCTTTTTCTGCCGTCTTCATTTCAAGCCCCCAATGCCAATCTGCTGTTATTCGGTTTCTTCATCTTCTTTCCTATCTTCCTGCTCCTGCAGATCCTCTGAGCCGGAAGAATCTTCTTCCTCTAAGGCATCTTCCCCGTCTTTTTCCATATCTTTAAAATTCATCTGGATGATAACGCTTATCACTATACCAATTGCAAAAAAGACGACGCATACAATGACAAACCTCTTTGCAAAAACTACAGTATCCACATGCTGTATAAATGACATCACACAAGTTGTCAAACCAGCAATCAAAGCCAATACAGCCGGTAACGACTTCGTATTCATTTCTTCCTCCTCTGCTTCTATAAAAGATTTTATATTATTTTGACCGGTTTGCCAATCGCTTTTACATAAAAATCTCCTGTTTCGCAGTCCAATTCCACGGTACGTCCGTAATTTAATCCCGTATCCTCGGCAATCAGACGTATCCGAAGCTCTCTTAATTTTGCTTTGGCGGCCAGCGCGTTCCGTTCTCCGATATTGCTTACATTTGAAGCTCCGCTGACCTGAAACATTTTTGCGCCGCCCGCCATTTTTGCTACAAGGCGGTTCCGGGAGGCTCCTGCCATAAGCACTTTTCGAAGCAGTGCCTCTATTCCGGTATCCGCATATTTTGCAATATTTCCATTTCTGTTCATCTGGGTACTGTCCGGCAGCATATAATGCACCATTCCGCCGATTTTCGCAACTGGGTCATAAAAAGTCAGGCCTATACAAGAACCAAGTCCTATTGTTGTTATAGTATCCGGTGATTTACATATATTCAAATCTGCCATTCCCACTTTTATAACTTTGCTCATTTCTCCTCTCCTTATAACGAAAGACCAAGTGCTGTCAATATTTTCTCATAAGAATCCTGTTCCGGCATCAGTATAAAATATCCGCTGATCATCACATCGTCTCCAAATTCTGTCTGGATCAGAAGCGCATTGTCCCCAAACTGCCCGAACGAAATTGCCGGGACGCTTAAAATAGACGCCGCCATATCAACCGCAATATAGGGAATCGAAGGCGTGATCATCAGATTTGTCATTACAGAAAGTGCATTCAAATAAGAAGCTGCAATGATATTACCGATTTCTTTCAACGCGGACAAATCCATCTCGTCGAACTCTTTTTCATCTTCCGTATTTCTTCCCATCAGTTTATTTACGAGAAACCGTGCGGAATCCATTTTCATCAAAAACATCATACTGCCGTTGATATCTGTCTGTACTTCTAAAAAAATTCCGACGATAATTTCCTCTTCCGGACAAATCGCACTCCCAAGCTTTGAAACCTCCAGCAATTCTACTTTCGGCACGTTCATATCAATCCGGATCCCTAACATGGAAGCAATTGCAGTCATTGCGTTTCCCGCTCCAACATTGCCGATTTCCTTCAATACGTCAACATATCTGTTATTCACTTCTTCCAACGTAATTTTGCTCATCCATTTCCTCCTTATCTAAAAATTTTCTGACTCACCGACAACTACAGAAATATCGATCAGGGAAACAATTTCATCTTTATGTCTTCCAATCCCAAAGATCATGTCGCTTTTGCTCTCTTCTGCAGTTTTCGTCCTGTATACAATCTCTTCCTCCGCTAATTCTATAATTCCTCCCGCTTCGTCTGCAAGAACGCCGAACGTCCCCTGCTCTTTTAAATGCATAACCAGAATTCTGGAATCATCCGTGATGGTGTCCTCTGCCAGCTTCATTCGAAGCCGAAGGCTCATAACCGCTACGACTTCATCATGCAGGCATATCATTCCTTTCCAATAAGGCTGTGACCCGGGAACTCTGACAATATTCCCTACGCGGATAATATGGCTGACATAACCTACATCAAAACCGTACCATTTTTCACCGATTTTTGCAAGAACGAACTGTCTGGCGTTCCCCTGATTTATATGAACCTCATCTTCCAGCTTCGACACCTCCCTGCAGCAGCACATCCGTATTCAATACCAGCGCAATCGTTTTATCGTTTAAAATCGCCGCGCCGCGGATGACCGGATCCTTCTGCATAAAATTTCCAAGGGATTTGATCACAATCTCCTGTTTTTCTGCCAAACGGTCGACAACCAGTCCGACGTATGTTTCTCCGTCGGAAACAATGACTGTTTTTAATATATGCGCGTCCGCTTCCGTCGGTTCGCAGCCGAATCGTCTGCCCAGACGGAGCAACGGTACTTTTTTCTCTTTCAAATAACCGTATTCCCGCGCCTGAGAAATAAAAATTTCTTCCGGCGCAAGATCCTCTGCACTCCGGATCGCTTCCATCGCAATTGCATAGCGCTCCCTGCCGACTTCTACAACCAATGCCTCGATCACCGGTACAAACGTAAACAGCCTGATCTCAAATGCAGTCCCTTCTTCCGGAAGCGGCACGGTATAAAACTCGCCTCCCAACGCCTCTGCGCTTTGACGTATGGCGGTAACATCCGCTTCGGATTTAAAGATATCCGCCTTCGTTCCGTCATGACGGATTCGAACTGCCACATAATCTTCTTTCCGCAGGATATTCAGGTAAATCGAACCTTTTTGAGGCTTTCCCTGTCGAATTCTCTCCTGTATGCCTTCGATTCCGTTCTCTGCCGCAAAACGGATCAGCTGCCAGAGCAGACTTCCCATTTCATCCGCCGCAGCCTTCTCCAGCCTTGTATCCGTACCCGTCATATACAATGCCATACTTTTATTCAGCTGTCTGGAAAGCTCGCGGACCCTGCGGGGAAATTGCCCCACCACCTCCACAAACGGAATCAGTCGAATGCGTCTCACGGAATCGTGCAGTTTTGCCGTCAGTTTTTCCAAATCGCAGAGTTCCTGCCAAACGGACGAGTCCGCCGCTTGGCTGAAACGGTTTTTCAGCATAATCAGTTCGCCCACCTGATGCATCAGTTGATCAAGATCTTCTTTTTCTACCAGAACCTGACTTCTCTGCTTCGGAAAAGCCGCAGATAGTTCCTCTGTATGCCCTTTGCCGTCCTCCTGCTCTTCCGACAAACGAAAAAGCTCCCGGCGCAGCGTACGGCAGTCATCCGTCCCTTCTTCCGACGTCCTTTCGATCCGATCGATATACCCGCCCAATGCCCTCAGGCACTCCGATAAAATCGCTTTCCATTCCGCAGTCACCGGCATACGGCCGCGTTCCGCTTGCAAAAGCGCCCCTTCCATATCTTCCGCAAGACGCTGCATCCGGGTAAACCCCATCGTCGCCGCCATGCCGTGTATCGAAGATACGGAAAGATAAATTTCATGCATTCTGCCGCTGTCGGCAGGCCAGGCTTCCAACGCCTGAATTCCTCTTTCGAGAGTATTCAGATATCCTCTCGTTTCGTCAAGGAAAAACCCCAGATACCGACTTATCCCCATCTTACTTCAATCCTTTAAATGCCTTTTCTCGCCAGAAAATTAATGATGATCTGGGCAATGCCTTTATGCATCGTAATCGTTTCGTGTTTATGATTGATAAAATTATTGGTTAAAATCTGAAACGCTTTGGAAACTTCCGCACTCGGTTTTTCAATCGAGACGATTTTCTGACTGCGGACCGCATGTTCCATTTCCTGATCCTGCGGAATCATTCCCATAAAATCAATCGTACCTTTTAAAAACTGGGAAACGACTGAATTTAATTTTGAAAAAACAGCGTCTCCTTCTTCTATACTGGTTACTTTATTTGCAATTACATTAATCTTTGTTTTGTCTCTTGAAAAAATAGGATTCCGGTATAGTGCTTTTAACAGAGAATACGCATCCGTCAAAGAACTTGGTTCCGGCGTGCTGACCAAAAGAATTTCGGGGCTTGCGAGTACAAATTCCAGAACGCTGTCTGAAATACCGGCTCCTGTATCGATAATGATCACATCTGCCATTTCATTCAATTCTGCCAGCGAATGAACCAGATATACGATCTGGTCTTTGGATAAGTTATTCAGCCCGGCAATCCCCAGTCCGCCGGAAATAAATCCGATATCCATCGGTCCCTTTGTAATGATCTCCCGTATACTTTTGCCGCGGTAAATCAAATCGCTTAAATTATATTGCGGAACTGCGCCAAACATAACCTCTACGTTTGCCAATCCCAAATCCGCATCAATTATAATGACTTTTCGCTCCATTCTTCTAAGCCAAACCGCCATATTGACCGCTACATTTGATTTCCCGACTCCGCCTTTTCCGCTTGTAATTGTAAGGACTCTGGCACATCCAGCTGACGCTTCCCTGCTTTTTTTCTTAATTACATTCCTAAGCTGTTCTGCCTGATCCATAGGCTAACTTCCTCCCAGCAGCCGCTTGACCATCTTCTGTGAATTAAATACCTCCAGGTCATCCGGCACATTTTGTCCATTGGTAATATAAGATACCTCTGCTTCCGAATATAGCTTGATATTCAGAATATTTCCATATGTTGTCGTTTCATCCAGTTTCGTGAAAATAATCTTATAATGAGAGATTTCCTTATAGACATCTGCAATTTCCATTAAATCTTTGTACTTGGTCGTGGCGCTCAATACCAGGTAGACTTCGCTGTCATAACGGGTATCTACGCTCTGAATCAATTGTTTGATATCTTCCTTTTGATTCTGGTTCTTATGAGAGAAACCTGCCGTGTCCACCAGGATCACGTCATAATTTTCCAACTGCTCGATTCCCTGATTCAATTCTTCCGGAGAATAGATAATCGCAAGCGGCGTATCCAGAATATTTGCATACGTGCGGAGCTGTTCCGCGGCGGCGATCCGATACGTATCCGCCGTCAAAAACGCCACTTTTTTTCCCTGTTCCACTTTCAGGCGGGAAGCGATCTTTGCCAGCGTAGTTGTCTTTCCCACGCCGGTAGGTCCTACAAAAAATATAATCTTCGGTTTTTTCCCTACCAGATCGATTCCATGGGGCTGTCCGAATTTTAAGATCATTTTCTGATAGACATTGGAGAGAATATAGTCAACGCTGTTGCCGTTCCAATTTACCTTCTCCAATTCATCCATCACCTGATTGACATATTTTTCATTGACTTCATTTTGAATCAATGTTTCATAAAGCACCTTAATAAAGGACAGATTCTCATTTTTTCTGGAATCGGGCTTTACGAGTTCTTTTTCTTCCGGCTCTTTTTTCTTTCCGGCGGCCAGCTGTTTTTCCAGTATCGTCTGAAGATTTTCCAACTTTTCCTCGATACGTTCCCGCTCCACGGCATCTTCTTTTTGCAAAAGACCCGCGTTGCGTTTTAGAAACTCAATCGCGCTCTGTTCCGCTTTGCTTTGATCCTCCGGTTCCGCCGATACGGGCGGAATCTGAATCGGCTCGTCGGCCGCCATATTGATCGTTTCATGTACTTTCTGCATATTCTGCATATTTTTAAACGCAATGCCCGAATCCACCCGGGACTCTTTCTCTTCCACGGCAGCCGTTACTTCAAATATGGACTTTTTAAAGGACCGGAACACGCCTTTGGGCACGATTTCTTTTACATTCATGATCACCGCGTCTTCTCCAAGCTCCGCTTTGGCTCTTTCCGTCGCTTCCTCTCTGGTCCTGCCCTGAAACTTTTTTATTGTCATTATCCTGTCACCATCCCAACTGACTGCAATTCAACATTGGATTCCACTTCATTATACGATATTACAATCAAATCCCTGAAATAATCCGATGTCAGTTTTTTAAAATACATCCTTACGATCGGCGATGTGATCACAATCGGATTTTTACCCAAGTTCTCAAGCTTCGCAGCTTCTGCTTCCACCGATGCGATAATTGCCTTTGTACGTTCCGGATCCAGCGTCAGATACGCCCCCTGTTCCGTCTGTTTGATCGAAGACATGATATCCTGTTCTGTTTTCGGATCCAGCGTGATCACGCTGGTCACTTCATTCGGAGCAAAATATTTGCCGGAAATCGCACGTTTTAAGCTCTGTCTGACATATTCGGTCAGTACGTCGGTATCCCTTGTCGTTGCGGCATGGTCTGCCAGCGTTTCAAATATAGATAAAAGATCCCGGATCGATATGCCCTCACGCAGCAGATTCTGCAGCACCTTCTGTACTTCTCCAAGTCCTAACAGCTTTGGTACAAGCTCCTCCACCAAAACAGGATTGCTCTCTTTTAAATTGTTGACCAGATTCTGCACATCCTGTCTCGTTAAAAGCTCGTCGATATGCATCCGGACAACTTCCGTCAAATGCGTCGCAATAATCGACGGCGGATCTACAACCGTATAGCCAAGGCTTTCCGCCCGCTCTCTCTGTCCCTCCGTAATCCAGATTGCCGGCAGATGGAAGGAAGGTTCAAATGTGGGAATACCCGTAATTTCTTCTTCCACATATCCCGGATTCATCGCCATATAGTGATCGAAAAGAATTTCTCCTTCCGTAATCTGTATTCCCTTGATCTTAATAATGTACTGGTTGGGATTCAACTGGATATTATCGCGCAGTCGAATAATCGGAACTACCGTACCAAGCTCTAGCGCAATCTGCCGGCGAATCATAACCACACGGTCCAAAAGATCTCCGCCCTGATTGACGTCGGCCAAAGGAATAATTCCGTATCCGAATTCCAGCTCGATCGGATCCACCTGCAGCAGCGATACCACATTTTCCGGTTTTCGAATTTCCTCTGCTTCGGTCTCTTCCATCGTAACCTCTTCTTCAATCTGTTCGATATCGATATTTTTGGAAATACTCTTTCCCGCAACCAAAAACGCGGCGCCAAGACCGACAAAAATATACCAGGTAAACGGTGTTGCAATACCCAAAAAGCACATGGTACCGCCGACAATATAAAGCGCTTTCGGCAGTCCGAACAGCTGTTTGACCAAAACTGCGCCGAAATCAGCCTGATTGGACGCTTTCGTTACCAGAATACCGGTTGCCAGCGAAATTAAAAGAGAAGGAATCTGGCTGCACAGACCGTCTCCGATCGTCATAACCCCGTATTTTTCAATCGCTTCTCCAAATTCAAGTCCCTGGCGCAGCACGCCCATCGTAGTTCCTCCGATAATATTGACAAACGTAATGATCAGGCCTGCAGCGGCGTCTCCCTTAACATACTTGGTCGCACCGTCCATATTACCGAAGAAGCTGGATTCCGCCTGAATTTTATCCCGGCGCTCCCTTGCCTCTTTTTCTGTAATCGTTCCCGTATTCAAATCGGCGTCGATCGCCATCTGTTTTCCCGGCATAGCATCCAGCGTAAATCTTGCCGTAACCTCGGCAACTCGTTCCGAACCTTTATTAATTACGACAAACTGGATAATAATCAAAATAATAAATACGATCGCTCCGATGATCAAGTCTCCGCCGCCCACGAAAGCGCCGAATGTTGAAATGACATTTCCCGGATTCCCCGTCTGTAAAATATTACGCGTAGAAGCTGCATTTAAAGAAATACGAAAAATCGTGGTAAAAAGCAGCAATGTCGGAAAAAAAGACATATCCAATACTTCATTTGCAAATAACGCCCGAAACATAATTACCAGGGCAATCGAAATGTTAATCGCAAACATCGGATCCAATAATGTAGGAGGAAGCGGTACAATAAAAAAGATAACCGCTGCGAGCAAATATAATGCTACACCCACATCCGCTTTTTTCATTTTATTTCCTCCTTCTAGTTATTC
>BLMD01000382.1 GCA_011959925.1 Lachnospiraceae bacterium | reverse complement strand
GATAATATGTCGTATGTTCTCCGATCAGCATAGCCAGTCCGGCCGACAACGTCATCTTTTCCATAGAATTATTTACAATCAACGGCCACATCAAATCCTTGAACGTAGAAATGGCAGTCAATATTGCCAGAGATGACAGCGCCGGTTTTAACAACGGCAGCAAAATCAGGTAATATATCTGAAAGAACCCACATCCATCCAGCATTGCCGCTTCATCCAGGCTCTTTGGCAGACCTTTAAAAAATTCTCTCAGCATAAACGTGCCGAACGCACTGAATACCTTTGGAAGCCATAGAGCCGTCACAGTGTCTGCAAGATGCAGTTTCACCATAATATCATAATTAGGTACTAAAAATATCTGTCCCGGGACCATCATTAATGCCAAAAGTATAATGAAAATCACATCCCGCCCCGGGAAATGCAGTCTGGCAAATGCATATGCCGCCATAGAACAGATCAGAAGCTCAATCCCGATAGTAAATAAAAGGACCAAAAATGTATTAATATAAAATTCAAAAAAGGGAAATTTGTCTATGACTTCCTGATAGCTTCCCACTGTAAAAACTTCTGGTAAAATCGTAGGCGGTATCCTGATACTCTCTTCATATGACTTAAAAGAAGTCAGGATCATCCACAGAAACGGTCCGACTGTCCCGGCAGAGCACAGGACAAGCAAAAGATATATCCCCCATTTTCTTATTCTCATCTTCCATCCTCCTTGCAATTAACATCCCCATATCAGTCATCATAAAATACCATCTTTTTCTGACATATCATCTGCAACGCTGTAACTGACAAAATCAATAGAAACAGCATCAGGCTGATCGCCGCCCCATATCCCTTATGGAATTTTACAAATGACTGCTCAAAAAAATAGGTTACAAGAGACCGGGAGGCTTCTGTCCCACTGCTTCCCTGCGGAATCATCAAATAGATCAAGTCAAATATCTGAAAGACATTTATAACCGTCGTAACACTGACAAAGAATATAGACGGTGACAATAACGGCAATATGATCCTGAAAAAACTCTGTATCCTTCCTGCCCCGTCAATTGCGGCCGCCTCCCTGTAACATGCCGGTATCCCCTGAAGGCCGGCAAGCAGTACGATCACCTGATATGCCACATTTGCCCAGACAAATACCACGGCTATAGAGAATAGTACTATACGTGAATCCGACAGCCATGCCACTGGCTTTGCGCCGAGCATTCCCAAAATCTCGTTAAAAATACCAAATTTATAATTCATCAGCCATTTCCATAACAGCCCGATCGCCGCCGGCAGCGTAACAGCCGGCAAAAATATACAGACGCGGAACACTCCAATTCCTTTTATTTTTGAATTGAGGAGGACTGCCAGAAACACAGCTAATATCACTACCGCCGGCACACAAATAACTACATACAAAATAGTGTTAAGAAGTGCCTGGTAAAATGAATCGTCATGAAACAACTCCACATAATTTTTCAAACCTACAACTCTTGGTATTCCAAAGCTAGACTTATCTGTAAAGCTATAATAAATATTCTGGAAAAAAGCTCCGATAAAAAAAACCGTCACTCCTGCCATTAAAGGCGTAATCATCAAATAACCTGTCATAGTCTCCCGTCTTCGCGGGGAGCTTTTTTTCTGCCATTTC
>BLMD01000381.1 GCA_011959925.1 Lachnospiraceae bacterium | reverse complement strand
TTCAGTTGTCAATCTTCGGTTGGAATCTCATTCATTGAGATTCCGAGAAGTTATTGTTTCGCTTAAATTTTATACCTCTGGTGTGAGTGGGGTATCAGTCTAATGTGAATGGCGTGTGAAATTACAAAAAAACTGCCTGTTTTCGATACAGACAGTTTTTTTATACTATTCAAAATCAATTGTGAAACGCATCCCGCTATTATCCTCTAAGGCGGTAAACATATAAAGGATTTGCAGCGTTCTCAATACTGCGTCTACAATGTATAATCCTAAACCATTCCCCTTTGTGTCCTTACCTCCATATTCAAATCGGTAAAATGGTTCAAATATATGTTTTTGGTATTCCTGCGGGATTGGGACACATTCATTTTCCAGAACCAATTTTTGTTCTTCTATATAAATTTTTATAGTACCTCCTTTGGGCGTATAAGAAACCGCATTTGACAGTAAATTGGAAATTACTTTCCTTATCATTGATATGGGGTAATGGACAGAGAACTTTTCTGAAACATCCATTTCTATGCGAATACCCTTTGATTTTGCAATCATCTGATACGGCTCCGACATCTTCGCTATCAGTTCTGAAATATCAATTTCAGTATCCTTTTCCTTATCATTCGTCGCAGATTTTGAAGCGTCTAAAATTTCTTTAATCATCACTGCAAGTTGTTCTGTGAGCATTTTACATTTGGGCAGATAAATCGTATGATCTTCATATTTCCCTACGTTTAAAATCATATTTTCCAACATGGCATTGATCGCCGTAACAGGCGTTTTTAACTCATGGGATGCAGAGCGCATTAAATTTGTTTTCTGCACTTCCATTTCTTCTACCTTATATATTTCCTGCTCTAAGTTATGGATTGTTTTTAGCAGATTATCATAAAGTGCATTTACATTGTCTGCTAATGTTTCAATTTCATCGTGTGTATGGACTTCGCAGGAAATCCCATGCGTTAATCCCTGCATTTGTTTTGTTACATTAGTAATCTGCTTGATAGGCTTTGTGAGCATATGGGAATACAGCAATGCAGACAATAGTGAGATAAGCGTACAGGCAAATGCTGTAACAGGCAGGATAACTATGATGGTACTAACTGCATCTTCAATCTGCTGCCTTGATATGACCGCTCTCACATATCCTTTCTGGTTCGGAAATATCTGTTCTGCATAAAAAAAATTTTTATCTCCTTTGGGATTCCGAGATAAGGATATTTTTATCTTTCCATCCGATTCTTCCGCAATGATGCTTACATCTTCTTTATCTCCACTTGGATTTTCGGTGTCCTTTGAACACTTCAAATATCCGTCATCCCACACGTTCAGCAGTTTCATTTCATATGTGTATCCGTCATATTTTATCAAAATATCCGCATACCACTTCCCCGCAAAGTCGGTTACTAAAGCAAGCCTGCCTGCATCTTCTGTATCTGCAATTTCCCTGCATAATTTCTCAATATCAGTTTCCAGCGCATTACGCTGTCGGTAATGATAAACAGCAGGGAGCAGGATATAGACCAGCAAATGGGAAATTGCCACAATAATTATCATCAGGCTAAATGTATACAAAAAAGTCTTTGGAAATAATTTCAGTTTCTTCATACATCCACCTCTAACTTATAGCCAATCCCCTTTACGGTAACGATACAGTCAAGTTCCAGTTTTTTACGCAGGTTTCTAATATAACTGTCAACAATGCGGTCTATCACATAAGAGTCATCTCCCCACACTGCATTTAATATCTGCGACCGTGACAGCACCAGACCTTTATGGTCAAGCAGGAGCTTCAGCAAGTCAATCTCTTTTGGCGTTACATCTATTTTTCCCTTTTGGTTGCAGGCAGAGTACCCAGAAAAATCAACTGTTAAATCACCGTATTTCCAAATTTTTGTTTCTTCTTTTCCGCCTGCCCGACGGAGCAATGCCGTGATGCGTTTCCCAAGCACTACCATAGAAAACGGCTTTGTCATATAATCATCTGCCAGACAGTCAAAACTTGATACCTGTGTATATTCATCTTCCAAAGCCGTGAGCATGATAACTGGTATCTGGCTTGTCTTTCGTACAGCGTTTAATACTGCAAGCCCCGACATGGTAGGGAGCATAATATCAAGAACAATTAAGTCCACTGTATTCTGCGAAAAAAGCTCTAAAGCATCTGTTCCGTCATATGCGGATATGATTTCGTGACCTGCTTCCTGCAAGTATTCAGAAAGGGCTTCGTTTGTATCTATGTTATCCTCTACAATCAAAATCTTTGCCATAAAGACCACCTCCAAGTTTATTTTAGCATTTCTGTGTGAATGGCGTATGAATTTTTATACTGAACCACTTGACACTCCCATTATAATTATCTGTTTTATGTGATTCAACTGTGCAAATACCAACTTTTATCTCTTAATGCAAGAGATAGAACCTCTTATTAGCAGAAATTTCACATCGTTTTATAAGAACTTCTATCTCTGTAAAATAGATATCATAAAATTTTTTAGTATGGGCGGTGAAAAAATGAGTACTGATTTGGAAAATTTTGATTTTCTGGAATTAGGACAGGCGATTCAAGATGCCCATGAGAAACAGCGGATTACAAGAGAGGAATTAGCCGAGGAGATTGGCATTTCGGCAAGGCATTTGCAATCCGTGGAGAAGGAGGGGCAGTATCCAAACTTTCGGTTATTCACAATCCAGTACCAGACAACGAAAGCTGGCTGGCAGAATTTATTCCTGCTCCAGTTTCCCGGTATAAAGCTGATAATACATTTCCTTCTTTGCCAGCAGACTCTCATGGTTTCCCCGTTCCACAATCCGTCCATGATCCAGTACCATGATCACATCTGAATTTTTGATCGTAGAAAGCCTGTGGGCGATTACAAATACTGTCCTGCCTTTCATGAGCCTGTCCATACCGTCCTGCACGATCTTCTCTGTCCGGGTATCAATGCTTGAAGTCGCTTCATCTATAAAGTATAGCCCCGCCCCCGCAACTACCTAAAACAGCGGTATTAACGGTATGTAAAACTGTGTTTTGTGTTCTTTCTTTCAAATTCACCATCGAAAAAAGCATGACCACCACCATGCCTTTTTCCTTCACAAATATGTTATCTTATCTTCCTTCCTGCTTGCGTTCTATTCCCCCAGACTATGTACCATCTCTCCTTTCTATACCCTACATGAACTTCTTCAGCACTCCCACATTCTTTTTCGCCAGCGCCTTTTTCGCCACCTCCAGTTCCTGCCTCAGCTGCTCATTTTCCTTCCGCAGTCTTTCCGCCTCCTGCTGGGACATTGCAAGCTCATGGTTCATCGCCATGTCCAGCACCTCACGCCTGGGGTCTGCCAGGCCCGCCTGCTGTTCCAGGGCACGGTCGATCTCCTTCCTCACCTGCGGGTTCTTATAAAAGAATCCTCTGGACAGGCTGGTTCTCTCCATCAGCTTCTGGATGCTTACCTTCTCCCCGTCATCCACCATACGGACGATCTCCCGTCTTGCCTTTTCTATCTTTGCTTCGCTGGCCTGCTTATTAACTGCCAGCATCCTGTCGTATTTGTTCATATTCTTCCTCCCATCCGCCCAGACATTCCAGGATCTTCAAGGACATCTGATGCCTTGCCTGCCGTGTCTCATCCGCCAGGGTCTGATTGCTCATTTTCCGATAATATTTTACATTGACCAGGCTGCTGTGGCCCAGGAGCCTGGCAATGGTCCAGTCATCCAGGTGCATCTCTGTCAGCCTGACTCCGTACATATGGCGGTACATATGGGTGCCGAACCCGAAAATCCGTCCATTGTCATCCCGGATGTCTTCCCGGTAAATGAGACGAATGACCCTTCCCTGTAGTGCGCTGTACTGCATGGGGCGCTCCGGATTCTTATCGCTTACAAAAATGTATTCCGTTTCGCCATATTTCTCTTTTGTATACCGGATCGCCTTCTGGATCAGCATCGCCAGTTCCCTGCTTATGGGCTTTATATATGTGCTGGTCTTCATCTGCCGGATCCGGATCAGATCCTCCCCATCCTTCTGAAAAAGGCAGTCAGTCTGAAGGGTAAGGGTATCGGATATCCTTGTCCCCAGCATCTGGTGGATGACTATAACATCCATCCCTGTATGGGCAGCGTTTACATTTCTCAACGTCAAAATAGTA
>BLMD01000380.1 GCA_011959925.1 Lachnospiraceae bacterium | reverse complement strand
ATCCTTGTTGCCTTTGACGCTTTTGACCAAAGTATTTCAGATTACGCACATAAAGTATTGGATGAAACATACGCTCGGCAGCATTTTTACAGACAGGCATATTACCAAACATACCGACGCCGATGATCAATCAATTTCCCAGTTCCAGTCATTATGTACGGCTCTGGCGGCTACGATCGGAACCGGAAATATCGTGGGCGTTGCCACAGCGCTGATCTGTGGAGGACCGGGAGCTATTTTCTGGATGTGGATCGTAGCATTTTTCGGAATGATGACCAATTATTCGGAAAACGTATTGGGTATCTATTACCGGAGAAAGAACGAAAAAGGAGAATGGAGCGGCGGCGCAATGTATTACCTGCGGGACGGGCTTGGCAGCAAAAAGGGTATGAAGCAGACCGGAACCGTACTTGCCGTACTGTTTTCGGTATTCTGCCTGCTGGCTTCCTTTGGAATCGGAAACATGAGCCAGATTAATTCCATAGCAGGAAATATGAAAGCGGCTTTTCATATTCCAAACGCTGTAACGGGAGTGGTTTTGATGGTTCTTGCCAGCATGGTAATCTTAGGCGGCATCAAGCGCATTGCAAGCGTAACGGAGAAGCTTGTGCCGTTTATGGCAATTTTATATATCGCAGGGGCGCTGACTGTCTGTATCGTAAATATCGATCAGTTCGGAGCCGTATTCGGAGCGATATTGAAAGGAGCGTTTGCGATGAAAGCCGTAGGCGGCGGTCTCGTAGGTTCCGGAATCAAACTGGCAGTCACCTGGGGAATGAAGCGCGGCGTGTTTTCCAACGAAGCGGGGCTTGGCTCTTCCGTTATGGTTCATTCCAGCTCTAATGTAAAAGAGCCTGTCCGCCAGGGAATGTGGGGCATTTTTGAGGTGTTTGCAGATACGATCGTTGTCTGTACGTTAACGGCGTTTACCGTATTATCTTCCGGGCTCGTGGATCTGAATACCGGAGCCGTATTAAGCAGTTCGGAGGATTCCGCATTGGTCGGAGAAGCTTTTTCCAGCAATCCGTATACGATTGGATACTTA
>BLMD01000379.1 GCA_011959925.1 Lachnospiraceae bacterium | reverse complement strand
GGTCCGGGCATGCGCGAAATGTTAAACCCGACATCTGCCATCGCAGGCATGGGGCTTGGTTCTTCCGTTGCATTGATCACGGACGGACGTTTTTCCGGCGCAAGCCGCGGCGCATCGATCGGCCATGTTTCCCCGGAAGCTGCGGTAGGCGGTCCGATCGCGTTAATTCAGGAAGGCGATATTATCAAGATCAATATCCCGGAAATGAAGCTGGACGTTGCATTAACGGATGAAGAACTTGCTGAGCGCAGGGCCGACTGGCAGCCGAAAGAACAAAACGTAAGCGGTTATCTGGAACGCTACGTGACAATGGTAACCTCCGGAAACCGCGGAGCGATCTTAGAGAAAAAATAAAAGCGGTAAATTACCGCCGCAGATACAGATTTGAATAGAAAGAGGGAGTTTTCATGCAGCTGACAGGCGCAGAAATCATCATAGAATGTTTAAAAGAACAGGGAGTGGATACCGTATTCGGCTATCCGGGAGGACAGATTTTAAACGTATATGACGAGTTATATAAGCATAGAGATGAAATCAGGCATATCTTAACGTCCCATGAACAGGGGGCAAGCCATGCGGCAGACGGGTATGCAAGGAGTACCGGAAAAGTCGGCGTCTGTATGGCGACCAGCGGTCCGGGGGCAACAAATCTGGTAACGGGAATTGCAACTGCCTATATGGACTCGGTTCCGCTTGTGGCAATTACCTGTAATGTGGGCGTTCCGCTTCTGGGAAAAGACAGTTTTCAGGAAGTAGACATTGCCGGAATCACAACTCCGATCACAAAGCATAATTTTATCGTAAAAGATATTGAAAAACTGGCAGATACGATCCGAAGGGCATTTCAGATCGCAGCCAAAGGAAGGCCGGGGCCTGTGCTTTTGGATGTTCCAAAAGATGTGACGGCGCAGAAGTGTGAATATACGCCGGTCCGGCAGGAAAAGCCTGCGCGTATACTCAAAGACCCCGACGAAGCGGATCTAAACAGCGCCGTTCGGATGATTTCCGAAGCGAAGCGTCCGTTTGTATTTGTCGGAGGAGGCGTTGCGATTTCCGATGCAAGCCGGGAATTAAAAGCGTTTGTGGAAAAGATACAATCTCCCGTATGTGATTCGCTGATGGGCAAAGGCGCGTTTGACGGAACGGATGAAAAATATACCGGAATGCTGGGCATGCACGGAACAAAAGCGTCCAATCTGGGCGTCAGCGAATGCGATCTTCTGATCGCGATCGGCGTGCGTTTTTCCGACCGCGTGACCGGAAATGCGTCGAAATTTGCAAAGCAGGCAAAGATTTTGCAGATCGATATCGACCCGGCGGAGATCAACAAAAATATTCTGGTGGATGTTTCTGTAATCGGAGACGTTAAGGACGTACTGGAAAAACTGAACAGTCGGCTGCATCCGATGGAACACGATACATGGCTGTCCCATATACGGGAATATACAAAAAAATATCCGCTGAAATATCCGGATACGGGCTTGAGCGGTCCGTATATGATTGAAAAAATCTATGAAATGACGAAAGGTGAGGCGCGCATTGTCACCGAAGTCGGGCAGCATCAGATGTGGGCGGCACAGTATTACAAATATAAAAAGCCGCATACGCTAATCACTTCCGGTGGCCTGGGAACGATGGGATACGGACTTGGCGCAGCGATCGGCGCGCAGGTTGCAAATCCCAAAGAAACCGTAATCAACATTGCCGGTGACGGATGTTTCCGTATGAATATGAATGAAATTGCCACGGCGGTTCGCCAGAAACTGCCGCTGATCGAAGTCATTGTCAACAATCATGTGCTTGGCATGGTCCGCCAGTGGCAGAACCTTTTTTATGAAAAAAGGTATTCCGCAACCATTTTAGACGACGGCATGGATTATGTTAAACTGGCAGAGGCGATGGGAGCGTATGGCTATCGTGCGTCGACAAGGGAAGAATTTGCAGAAACCATGCAAAAAGCGCTTGCATCCGATCGGCCTGTCGTGATTGACTGTGTGATCGACTGCGATGATAAAGTATGGCCGATGGTTGCTCCGGGAGCAGCGATCGACGAGGTGTTTACCGAAGAAGACCTGTCGTAACCGTTCGATCGACAGATACCATGCGGACAGGATCCGCCGCGATCTGACAAAAAATAATTGACAGTTTTTCGGAAAAAGATTACAGTAGTCTATAGCGATAGAAATTAGGAGGATATGAAGATGAGCAGAATTTACAATTTTTCCGCAGGACCGGCTGTTCTGCCGGAAGAGGTATTACGGGAAGCAGCAGAAGAGATGATGGATTATAGGGGAAGCGGCATGTCCGTAATGGAAATGAGCCACCGTTCCAAGGTTTACGATACGATCATCAAAGAAGCGGAAGCAGATCTGCGCGAATTGAT
>BLMD01000378.1 GCA_011959925.1 Lachnospiraceae bacterium | reverse complement strand
TGCTTTTAATTCGTCATAGGTCGGATTATCCTCCACAATATGACGCTCTGTATATTCTATATTGTATTCATCCAGCCATTTCTTGGCTTTCTGACAAGTAGAACATTTTGGATAACATAAAAATAACATTTTCTACCTCCTGCTTTAACTTATATTTTTTCTCCAAAGGTTATCTCCATTAATTCTGCAGCAACTTCCTTACTTTCCAAACGCATCATGCTATCCTCTAACTTCGCATTACCTAATATGTTAATATTGCCATACCAAACAATATTCTGGTCTATAATGGAAAAATGCTCACATGAATCGCAGGCAGCTTTTATATAAAATCCAGCTTGTCTTATTTCTTCGTGCAGCTGCATCCAGAAGCCTGCATCGCCAAAACCATAAGAATCCGGTTCCCATGTCACTATCGTAACGTCAACTCCATTGACCTGTTTATCTTTAAGCAAATGGATCAATTCATATACTTTTGGGCCGCTAATTACCGGACTTGAAATGATTATGTTATTATCTGCTTCAAGCAAGTCTCTTTGAAATACTTCTACATAATTATCTCCGCCAAAAATAGCATTTGCAGTTTGTTTTTCACCTTTTATTCCTGTACAAACCTCATACCCAATCTGTTTATATGCCTTAAGCCTTTTCGCATACATGTTGTCAAACATAGGGATATGACTATCGACATAATCATATACAATTACTTCTTTCTTGCCTTCGTAATCACGATTCAATCTTCCTGCATATTGCTCCACTATATTCCGAGCCGATACCGGCATCGCCATAAATAATGTATCTAACCGGGGATAATCAAATCCTTCTCCAATAAGTGAACCTGTCGCCACTAAAATCAGTGTTTCCTCTTTGCTTACCTCATGAAGCTGCTCCAGAATTTTCTTATGCTCTTTTTTGGAATTATTACCGGTCATAAGAAATACATGATCCGCATACTCCTTTAAACGGCTATACAATTTTTCCGAATGGTCTTTATATTTTGATAATACAACAGGTGTTCTGCCCTGTAGCATACAAGCCTTTACATCACTGATAATCTGCTCATCCCGAATACTGTTACCATGGATTATATCATATGCCTCATTGGGATGCATTTTATCCGTAATAACACCTCTTGGTGCAACTGTACGGGTAAATCTTGGATATACATAGTGTTCCACTCCCTGTGCAGCAGCCATTTCCTTTGCTGTGTAACTATATCGTATCGGTCCAATCAACATATAGTTTATTTTCTCCAAACCGTCTGCTCTTTTTGGAGTTGCAGTTACTCCATAAACATATTTTGCTTTCACTTCCTTTAACACATTTGAAATCGTATCTGAAGCCGCATGGTGGCACTCATCGCATATCACAAGTCCATATTGATTCAACAAATCATGGTATTCACCCTTTTTGCATAGTGAGCCAACCATAGCAATATCAATAATTCCAGTCATTGAGTCATGTGCGCCCTGCAATCTGCCGATTATATTTTTTCTTGTCTTAAGTCTCCCCGTCTTAGTCTTATATGTAGGTAATTCTTCATCTATCTCCAAAAATTTTTCCAGAGATTCCTGCCACTGTGCAACTAACGAAGACGATTCCAACAAAATAAGTGTATTTACTTTTTTCTTAGCAATTGCCGCACTGCATACGACTGTTTTTCCAAAAGCTGTTGCAGCATGTAATATTCCATTATCAAACTTTGTTAATCCTTCAAGTGCGAGCGCCTGTTCTTCTCTTAATTGTCCTTTAAATTCAACACGAATATTTCTTCCAGACTGCCTTTCGTCCTGAATTTCATATTCAATGTGCGCCTGTTCTAAGTTATCTATTAAGCCATCATAGAGTCCTCGTGGAATTTCTATATATCCGCCCAAATGGTCTGCTCCTAAGTAAATCCATCTTGAGGTATCATAATTAGATGTACCGATTGCCTGATTTTTAAAATAAACAGGATTACTAATTGCAGCCATTCTTCGAATCTTATTTTGCATAGCAGCTTTCACATTCGTATTATCAATATAAATACCATTTGATAACGTAATACTAAGCTTTCCAGCCACATCACTTACTGCAAACCTTCTATTCCTCTTCCAAGGCTTTTCACGGTTTTCTCCTTGTTCACTTTCCTCCATATCTCCAAGTAATAGCGACCATTCTTTTATTTTCAACTCTAAAAACTCCTGTGACAGCTTTGGCTTGCTCCATAGCACTTCCCACTGTTCTCTGTACGCATTCCAATTACTGTCAACAAACGCACTATTCCCACTCCTCAATGCCTTTCCCTGCAGCGGAAGAGCTATCAGATTGCCAAGTCCGCCTTCCGGCAGTTTATCCTGTGCCGGAAGCATTCTGTCATAATACTGAAAGGATTTCAGATTTACACACTCTGCTCCCCTATCAAGCAATGCTGTTCCAAATCTTCTTGCCAAAGAAGCAGGAATTGGCTTGTCAAAAAATATCCAGATATGTGCACCCCGTCCTGAACGTGAACGTTCTACCAGTGGATCTATTCCATTCAAAACACAGATGTTCCGCATTGCTTCAACTTCTTCTATCCACGCATCATCCACATTTGCAAAATCATTCTCCTCCGCATTTTTCTCATGATTATCAAAATCAAATACCAGGAAACGGCAAGTATTGTTTTTAAGAAGCGGATATACCCCTATCACATCGGAAGCATTATAGGCATTTCCTCTTAAATGAGCAAGTATGTCTTCCTTTGTTAATGGTTTATATTCATAATACTCACAGTTTTTACATGAAACACCCGTTTTTAACTTCCTATGGCACACACTTGTCCAAAAATTCCTGCATTGCGTAAAGTACCCGGCTTTTCCAGTATCTTTCTTTTCATTTCTCTTAACATAAACATCCTGACGTCCCCAAAATCTCGCAAAAAAATTATTTGCCATCTCGTCCGTAATTTCATCCGGATGTATAATTCTTTTTCCCTGCTCCGGATCATAATTTTCTATCTCATCCGCCGCTTTCAGACGAGCTATCGATTGCTTATAAGATACTCCTGCCTGATCCAGAATATTTTTTAATATTTGGTTTTCCAATTGCAAATCATTCAATTGTTTTTGCAATTTGCTAATATTCTCAATCGGGTCACGCATTATATTCCTCCCTGGCAGAGCAAAAAAAATGCCTAAAGCACACAGAATCATCATAATCTTGAACTAACTCTTGAACTAAATATATTGCTTAGTCCAAGACGAAACCCTTCTGTTTTCAGTGTTTCTGTATTTCTTGGACTCAATCTTAGACTAAAACATCATTTCTTGAGCTAATTTAGCCCAAGATTTATTTTTTTAAATACCATCTCACACTATGTCCGGTCACATTCCCTCTCACACAATCTACATTTCATCGACACAATACTGCTCTTGCATCTGTTCTTCAACAGTAATTAATATTTCTATCAAGCCTAGCAACAGCTCGTAAGCAACACCAATATCTTCATCACTATACATAACAATACCATTGTGAAGAATATTGTTTCTAAATGGTATTCTTTTATCAATTTCATCTGTATAAGCATCCGTATTAGCAAATATTATATACGTAACTGCCAGCACATATATCTTCCCTATACTTTCAGCGGACATACCTCCATTATTATCAACAGATACCTTATTAACAGCAAACTTTACCTTCATGTTCCTTGTTTTAGATATTTCCAATGTTTTGTAAATTAATGGTTCAATATGTGCCAGTAGAATAATTAACTTTTCACGTTTTTCCATAGAAGTAGACAAAATCGTCCTCGCTATATACTGATGCAAATCAGATTTATTTTGCTCACTTTTTAACATTCCTTACCAATTTTCTTCAGTATAAATAAGTCCAAAATCCTCCACAATCCAAATGACATCTTCATAACGAAGATTTATATTTTTTAAATCCTGTACCTTTCCAAAAAGTATTGTATCTTTTATGTCATCTGGAATATTCTGAAGAAACTTAGCAAACGCCTTCAATGTTTCTAAAGGTGCAGTTACATTAATTCCTTCTACAATCTTTGCCATACCTTCTGATGCCTTAAGAACAACTCTGCTCATATTCTCAAATATATTATTATAATTGTCATTCTTCATATTCTTTTACCATCCAACGTCCACTTCTGTTAGTGCCCTCTCTTACAAGTACACCTTCTTCCTGCAATTCTTTCATATCTTTTTGTACCTGTTTTCTTGTTAAATTCATTTCGTCCATAAGCTGAGTTTGAGTCATCATCGGATTTTCTGCCAAAATTGCTAACATTGCTTGTTTTCTTTCAGTTCCTTTTTTCGGCTCCTTTTTGGCTCCTTTTTGGCTCCTTTTTGGCTCTTCATCAGAAACAGTCGCAAATTTCTCGTGTATAAACAACCTCGTTATAAAATAACTTCTATCCTCATCTGTTTCAAATTCCGGCTTTGGAGAGCCGTTTGCTTCTAAAGCATCTAAAATCTTCTTGAATCCGGTGTTTCTTCCTTCTGTTAAATGCAATTCTTTTAAGAAATCACCAATCCGGCGATTTCTATAACGGCGGTTTGATACGCGATAGCTTTTTAAACCTTCAAGCGTTACAGAACGATCAGGTCCCGGAAAACTAACAATTTCAATTCTGTCATTTTCAACACGTACTTCGATTGGCTCTCGTTCGTCATAAGCACGATGATATACAGCATTTGATAATGCTTCTTCCACCGCTGCATACGGAAAATTAAAAAAACGATCTGCTTCCGCCCTATCCGGATGTTTTACAACTTTTTCTGTAATAATCACATTTTGGATATACTGCAATGCATCTCGAAGTTGTTGATGAATTGGTCCTTTAAAAGTTTTCTCAATAATATCATTACCGCCAAGTCCACTAGGAAACTGCACTACGTCAATCTGAGTATATGGGAAGAACTTGTCCGGCTCCATGCTAAAGAACATCAACCCCACATTCTTAGGCTTAATGTATTCCGGTAGGGTACTGATAATATTCATATCCTGGCACACTTCAACAAAATCCCCCGTTTTTGATTTCTCATACAAGGAACTTTTTATCTCTTTCAGATAATTCTGAATAAGCGTAATATTCAAATCCGACATCTCTGCCTTATGATTTACTCGATCATCAAACGGAACCCTATTTGCAAGGTTAAACAAGTCCTTTTCCTCATCATCAGTTGGCTCCACCGAATTAGAAGACTTACGAATATAGTGAATACGCTCCTTATTATCCTTATCCATTGTTTTAGGAGATGAATATGGGCGTGTTTCACCACCCGGGCACCAAATCACTATAAAATGTTTATTCTGGTAAGTTTCTACACCAATAATTGGCATATATGCAGGTCTAATAAGCTTACATTTTGCAAATATTTCCTTCTGATATTTATCAAGCTTTTCAGCTGGCACACCCTTTAGCGGATATACTGGTCGGCCATCCTCTTCCTCCACGCCTATGACAATATAGCCACCGCCCCAGTTATCAAGGTCATTGGCAAACGCACAAACAGTTTTCAAGGAAGCTGCCGGATCCCATGTTTCTTTAAATTCAATTCTTGCCCATTCGACTACTTCTCCGGATAATAATGTTTTTATGTTTGTTGGTATCGCCATGAATTCACTTCCTTTCCAAAATCGCAATTATCGAATCTGCTATTGTCCTCACTTCTGCTTCTGTATTTTCTTTACCCAGAGAAATCCTTATAGTTCCATTTGCATATTTTTCTGGAACTCCAATAGCTCTGATTACATGTGAAATTTGTGTATTTACACTATCACACGCAGAGCCAGTGGATATACATATTTTTTTCAAATCTAGTCTATGCAAGAGCATTTCCCCTTCTGCATCAGCAAAGGACAAACTTATATTTCCAGGCAGTTGATTTACTCCATTGCGAATATAATCCAAGCCTGAAACATCCAATGTGTCGAGTAAAATTTGTTCTAAATGCTTTATCTTACGAGTATTTACTTCCATTTCTTCACAGTTCTTCTTAAGTGCAACAGCCATACCTACAATTGCAGCAACATTTTCAGTCCCTGCACGCATTCCCATTTCTTGAGAACCACCATCAATTAAATTGGCGATTCCTCCTCGTGAATATAAAAAACCTATACCTTTAGGACCATTAAACTTATGTGCAGATGCGGAAAGTAATGAGATACCAAGTCTATTAACATCAATAGGAATATGTCCTACTGCTTGCACAGCATCTGTATGAAATACAGCTCCATACTCGTTAGTAATATGTGCCAACTCTTCAATAGGCTGTATTGTACCAATCTCATTATTTGCAAACATCACAGAAACAAGTGTAGACTCACAGGTAACAACTGCTATCCTTGGACGATTTAATAACCTTTCCAAATCTTCTTTTTGAATTAAACCTTTTTCATTTGCCTTTAGATAATACACATTTGCCTTACTATAGTTTTTTTCTGATTCAACAGAGTGCAAAACTGCATGGTGTTCTATATTCGAAGTAATTATGTGCCTTATATCTGTAGCAAATGGAGCAAATCGTTTTATTGCCCAATTATCACTTTCACTGCCGCCCGATGTAAAGAATATCTCCTCTGGTTCTGCCCCAATGCATTCTGCTATCGTCTTTCTGGCCTGCTTCAATGCCACCTTAGGCTTCTTTGCAAAAAAATACGGTTGCGAAACATTACCATAATAATCAAGCAAATATGGCTTCATTGCTTCAAATGCATCTATATCAAGTTTTGTAGTTGCCGCATTATCGGCATAAATATATCCGCTCATACATTCTTCATTTAAATAGAGTACATCCCTCATCCTTAAATTCTTCTATTTTTTCCAAAAGGTCCTCTATCGTACAACCTAAATAATCAGCAAGACAATCCATACAATAAAATGACTTAATATTTGTTCCAAGCATTTTCTTGTTAATACCTATCGTGTCTTTATTTAAAGGAGTCTTTCGACATGCTAAACATTCTTTTTCCACTTTAAAACTCCTTCACTTTCAAAAATGGGACATCTTTTCCTTTATACTCCCTATCAATCATTCCCTGTTGCAATTTGATAATTCTACGCATCTTCATTGCTGGTGTCAAACAATAATCAGTAAACTCAATTCTATCAATATCGTTAATACTTCTTACGTGTGGAAATAATAACTTTAGATATGCTGTTGCTACTCTCTTAATTGCTTCTGTGTCTCTAGTATCTGCATGTTCTGGTACCTCCACAATTTTTTCTACTATCGTTCTATAGCTAGTATCATTTCTAAGCTCGTGTAAAATAGAACAAAAATATTCAGAATTTAATGCCCAGCCAGTAATTTTCAAACTATCATTCATTCGTGGAATGTCCCAGCCTTTTACAAATCCATGAATTCTATCAAGCAATGCCGTTTCCTGGAAAAGTGTCGGAAGTTCTGCAAGCATATATTCATATTCATTCATATTCTCTTCTTTGATATTGCCAAGAAATACTACACCTGCATTTGATTCTCCATCATAACCGTTAGCATTGAACTTTCCATATTCCAAATAGCCTTGCAGAATAGACCTCATCTCATTTTCATCACCAAAGTTAACCAACTTTACTTCATCTATTGCCACAAAATCTGGACCGCAAATAAATCCTGGTTTTCTTCTCGCTGCATCATAGAACATCTTAGATCTAGTAACTTTTCCACCATCAGTAAGCAATCCATATTTACTGACATGTCCAAATACATAACTCTTACCAGTTCCTTTTGGAGCAAGCTCAATAATATTTACTTTCTTTTCTACAAAAGGTAATAACCTAGTCAACATTGACAATTTTTGAAGTTCTGTTTCATACCCTTCTGCATTATAATCAATTGCGCCCAATACTACATCCAACCATTCATCAGTAGTAAAATGGTTTCTCATTTCTTTATAATAATCCAAGTCCACAGTATATGGACAGAAATTTTTAAATCCTACAAGTTTAATCTTTCCAGAAATTTTAGGCTTAACTGTATCATCCGGTTGGCGATATCCAAGCTTAATAATCCCCCAAACCTCACCACTTTGTATAAGATCATTTTTATAAAGTTCCCATACGGATGGTTCAATCATGGTTTCTTTATCCGTTACCCCAAAATCTGGTAAGGCAAATGAAATCTCACCTGTCTTAATATTGATATCAACAGCTATTTTAGTTAAAAGTTGAACTGTCTCATTTTCATATATAATTTGATTCTTTATCCTCATCCATTCCTCTTTTTTAGGAATGAACTTCTTTATAAATTCAGATACCTCATCCATATTAAAACGCCCATAATCATCACTAAAAGTTTTCAATAAATAATCTCTCAAGAATGCAGGTAATCCTAAGGAAGAAAAGAAGTTATTGTTCTTTAAGTCCTTATATACAACCATTTCTTCAAAATAATCTCGTAATTTTTCCTCCACACTAATTCCTCCATTAGTCAAATAAACTTACTTCTGTCATACCTTTCTTTTTAATCTCAAAAGTGTTTCCAGATGTTACAATCTCCGAACCATTCATGATTTCCGCAATATATATGCCTTTCTTCACACAATCATCAAGTTGTGCTGAATAAATGTATTGCTCTGGTGTGCTATGTACATCATAATATTTTTCTCCAACCTTTATTGAGATATTGTTACTAACAACACTAACATAAATTTTTATTGTCGGCACCTCCCCAGCCCCAAGAGTTATTACCTTATATTCATCAAGAATCCATGCTTCAATACCAGCCACTTTTCTTGTTATCTCAATGATAGGAACAGTAACCTCTTCTATTGTAGCACCACCATGAACCTCAACATTAGCTTTTCTGCTTCCCCTAAATCTATCATAATTGGCAAGCACCCAATAATCGTTAGCCTCAATCGCAAAAGACGGTTTTACATTTATTTCATTCTTAGGACAGCATCGACCTGAGTGCATTCCTTTTGTTTCCATCTGCCATAAATTTTCAGTCTCGTGTAAAACAGCCAAACGACTTGAACCATGATCCGAAACAATAACTGCCTTGGTATACTTATCACTTAATATTGCACCTTTGATAGCCTTTAAAACATTATCAATGATCTCAAGCTCCTTTATGAGATATATAGGAGTTTTTGTTTTTTCATAATCAAAACTGTCCTCACCATGATGCTTAATCTCATCAAGCTCCTTAATATCTGTAACCTTACACCCTTTTGAAATACAGACATCCACAAATTCTCTATTAAAACATGTCAGAGATGGAAGTTCGCTGTGAGCACATATTATATTTGCAGACAAACTATATTCATTACATTTGCTCTGAATATATCCAAGATATTCGACCCCTAACGCATCAAAGAAAAATACTCTGGCACCTACGAGATCGACCTTATCAAATACATTTGTTCTTGCAGGTAACAAGCTAACAAAATCAAGTTCTGTAGCTTGACCTTCTACCACCGTTTCAAAAGCAGGGAGCACCTTATTTATTACCTTTTGATACTTGTATTTTTCAAAATAGGTATTTAAAAACTCTTTCTTGAATCTATAATTTGACAAATAGACCGCCAAATCAGGATATACCTTTCCGAGAATTTGAATCAGCTGAGTCGAATCATACTTATTCCCATATATACCGAGCCATTCAATTATCTTCTCCCTTTCCGGCTGAGTAACATCCGTCAAGAAATAAATGGAATCTTCTTGTTTTGTGGACACAATTTTACAATAGTCAACAGCCTCACCTAGATAATCTACATAACTGGGTAAGATCTCTTTTCTTTCATCATATATTTTTTCAAAATCCGCATCATCCTTATCCAACGACAAAATCCCAAGATAGATTGCCTTTGGAATATCCTTATAATTTGATACCATCGACAATACATGTGATAAATATGCACTTTTTTTCGTTCCAAATATGCATAATAAAATATAGAATATCCATTTTTTCTCATCCTTGAATGTTGGATACTTTCTTACACACTCAATTAAGTTAGCCTCGCCGCCAAATACATAATCAACAACATAGGATATGTTGCTTTCTCCCATCTCTTTGAGTAATCTATTCCATTGTTCAGGTTCACCAAAGCTCTCTGGAACATTCTTGATGCGAGAATCTTTTGAACACAAAACATCATATCCATTACTTAACTGAGAAATATGAATAACAGACATATTAAACAATTGTTTTTTTACATCCGTCGCAATGTATATAATTTTCTCCAAAGATGTTTCTATCGCTTCTCCTATCTTTTCAAATCCACTATACGAGCCTTTGAATGCCGTAGCCAAATCAGGAGAAATCAAACAAATATCAGATATTTCATCAAAATCGCCATCAACAGTCAAAATCTGACCTCTTTCATTAAATCGACTATCTGAAAATCTTATGTAATTTCGGCATTGATATGTAACAATAACGACATGACCATTGATACTCTTAGAAAGAATCGTCTTTAGCTGGCTTTTTATTTCATTATCACCATATAATTTCAAGAAGCCAGATATATGCGTCAAAAAACTGTTGTTGGTATTATTCTCTATTCGATTCAATAATTCTTCAAACTTAATCGTTCCATCTTTTTCACAAAATTTACCTGCAGAAAGGATAGCATTAGAGCTAACAGAGAAATGATCAACAAAATTTTTCAAGTCTCCTTTGTTTGTAAAATCAACAATAATTGGCCATCTTTTATCTGATACCAAAAACGCTTCAATGCGTTTCTCAATTTTTTCAAGTGTCATATGTTACACCCCACAATCACATATTGCTCTTCATGATTTCTACACCAACCAATACATTATCTTCTATCAGCTGTTTCAAATAGTCTTTTACTTTTTCAGCCGGCATATCATCAATTGCTTTCTTTGCTTTTGAATAACCAGTCTCCATATACTTAGCCCTTGCAAGGTCACGAATTTTTGAAGTTACAGTTTTGTTTTCCAGCCAATAGTATGGGTGTTCTGTAATATGTGCTTTCAAATAATCCTTTACCGAATCAACACTCTCAAACAGAACGTCATAATCCTTTAAAAATGCATCAACAAAAGCTTTATCTCTTGCTTCTTTACTTGTAAGTTTATCAACATAGGTCATTTTCGAAATATAGTCCTTTGCACTGGCTATTGCATTAGAGTCATTTTTTCCTGTATTAATAGTCGAAAATGCTTTCCTTGCAATTTCACTATCCAAATCAGGCACCATAGCCATAATTGGCATAGAATATGTAACTGACCAATTAAATGGTGTTTCAGTTCCTGTTAACTCTTTCCACAATTTACGAAGCTTAACATTTTCAAGCGTTCCCTTATAAGTGTTAATAGCATTCTGAACCTTTTCAATATACTTGTCTGGTTCTGATATATATGAACCTTTGAAAGAATACTGATCATCTTCTAACATAGCTCTTACATCATTCAGTGTAAGTTCATCTAAATAATGGGAACATGCCTTCATAAACATCTCTGCCTGTGATGACATAAATATTCTGAAGTTGCCAACATTAGCTTTCAAAAGAGACAAGAATTTAGCTTTTTGTGAATCCAAAAGACTATTAGCCTTTTTTAAGTCACGAAGCATTTCGTAAAATTCTCTCCCTTCGTCAATATTATTCTTAATCACTGAATATGCTAACTTAATCTGTCCGATTCTGTCACACCATGCTCTTACTGTTTCAATGTATGAAACATGTTTTGCAAGTACCTTATTACTATATTCAATTATTTCATATTCAATAATCAGTTCATCAATTTTGCTATGCACAGTATCTTTATTCCATACCCAATTCGCCGCATCAGAACTAAACTTATACCCAAGATGATTAATATACTGTCCACCATCACCTAATTCATTTGCAATTGCAACTAATTTTCCACCTGCATATGTTTCAAGATATTTCTGCATTCCTTTTTTGCATATATTTTTAAGAAGCACTGACTTCAAATCCTCCACAATATCCTTTTCAGCAATACACATATTTCCAATTTCAATGGCGATATCGCTATCAGGTTTTCCTTTCCGTCATTTTGGTTATTCGCAAGTGAACAATAGCTATTGATTAAAGCACATACTTTATCTTTACTTGTCTTAAAGCTCACACCATCAATAGCATATTCAATCAACCAAATAGGGAACGAAAAAGTCTTCATCTGCTCTCTTATTCTCGATCTGGTATCAGTGATAGTAACACAATACTTTGGATCAATACCAAACACCTGTGATGTTGCTTGATTGAACGCTCTCTCCGATTCTGTCAGAGTAACAATATACTTATCTTTATAGCGCTTATCAGGTGTATTTTCTTGCTTAATCACTTCAGAAATCATAGTCGCAAGCTTACCTGTATCAAGCGGATCAGTAGTCAAATTATCACTGTACGAATAAACAGTATTAGCATATTCTTTTAATACAAACCCGAGAATAAATGCCGTCAAGTTACAAGGCATAAATCCATATGGTTCAGCCTTCAATATATTGTAGATATGCGAAATAGCCACCCTATCATGATCCTTATAAACATCATCAATAATCTTTTCAACCGCATTCTTCAAATTTGCAATATAGGAATGAGAAGATTTCCAGTAATCCGCTACCTGCCATGCACCTTTTAATGCATTTTCAAGCTTTGTTGCTTCATTACCAGAACGGAATGTACCTTTAATCTCCTCGGTAATACCACAGGTAGCTCCGGCAGCTAATGAGTTCGCATCATACATAGTATTAAGAACATTTGGAAATGCCGCCTCTAAACATTCCGGATAATGAAATTTATTGATTTCCATCAGCTTTACTGTTAAATCAGCAAAATTAGTAGCTCTGTCACCATCTTTTACATATTTTGAATAAACATAGAAATCTCCAGACTTAATGTTCTTCGCCCAGTTCTTCAATACTTCAATTGCATATCCTTCATAAGTCTTTCTCTGATTGATATCACTATTTCCAATAGCAAGTGCCATAGCATAGTTTTCTACAAATTCATTATAATTAGCCTCACCCAAAATAGCATTTGCTGCATCGATAACCACTACATCACTTTCAACATTTGTTTCATAAAAATTCTTAATTTTTTTCTGTAATGTTACTCTTTCACTATCATTGCGTGCAATAGTCACAACAGCATACAGTTTATTGCTTACAGAGTCTGGATTATTTGCTTTCTTTACTTCACCATCGAAATCGGATACTGTAGCATAAGCCACACAATATCTTGCCTTTAATGCTCCACTAAGTTCTACAGTACTACGAAGCTCACATCCCGTCATAAATGATAAATCCTTCGTGGACTTATTTTGAGCATCTTTAATAAACGGTGTTGAATCTATTGATGCACCTGTATTCTTGCAACAATACGAGAACACTTCGCCTGTAAGAGGTGTTCTTGTAACAACATGTGTGTTCAGTAATTTCTTTGCAATATTTTTCGCCGAAAACTCAATATCTGTTCCTTCAAAAGCCATAGTTAAGTTCTTATCGTTTGGAAGAAAAATGTCTTTATTTCCACTCATTCGATCTGATACAGCTTGAAGTAAAAGGATTGTTTTCAACACTCTCTTTTCTTCTTCTATTAACTCTTTGTCTATCTTCGCTGTATAGCAACTAAGAACTTCTTTTATGCCTGATGCAAGCTTATCTTGACCATTCTCATAAAAGAAACTCCAAAGCATATCAACCGTAATGAATGGGTTCGGTGAAGAAAAATCATATTTATTGATAAACCACTGAAATGCTTTTACATTATCCCCCTCATCATTTTTAATGAAATTAAACATACTTCTAGCCGTTGAAGTATAATAAATGGAGATATGCTGCAATAACAAAGCAGCATAAGGATGTATAGGTAATACATTCAGCAAATCCGAATCCGAAAGGTTAATTGCATTCTTTACTATGGTTCTACTGCTATTCGTTCTTGTCTTTAAGCTCTTCTTATTTCTCTCCCACTTTTCTGCCAATACCTCGTCTTCGGTTACCTTCATAGCTTCATGCATCAATGCAAATGCAATATTCTCTGGTAAAGAGATATGTATCGGACGAACAAAACGATCTATGATTTTCTTTTTATCTGGATCACTATCAGAAAAATATCCCTCTGCCTTATGTGTTACAATCATCAAACAAAATGGAGCAGTTGCCGATAACTCTGCAATCTGCTGGAATCCAGTTAAATGATGCAAATTATTTTCAAAATACTCTGAAAACTCATCCCATATAAATACAAGATTATATAAGTTGTTTTTCTTAATAACTTCTCTTATCCAATCACACATTTCACCCGTATTCATAGAGAAACTGCCACGAACAACCGGAACCTTAAATAGCTTAGTGATTAATTTTCGCAAAGCATCATCCTCATATATTTTAAGCTTCTCCAAAATATTTTCAGCCATGTCACCTCCAAGTATGTCTTTGTAGGTTCCAGCCGCATAAATATCAAAACTCTGCATATTCTCTGCATTTTCAAAATAACGAATAAGAGAATTTTTTAACGAAGTATTTGCCTGATTTTCAATTCCATTATCCGCTAATGCTTTTTCAATTCCCTCTTGTAAAGCCACAATAAGGTCTGTATCGTTTGATATATCAGAAGATCCATAACGATGACACACCAGAATCTTTCCAGCCTTTTTTTGCGCCATCAAATCTTTACACAGAAAATTATCAAGATTATACTTTTCAAAATATGCCTTTGTCTCTTCTTCAGAAGTCTCTAATAATTTCTTCAAAGTAAGCACGGCATGTGATTTTCCTGTGCCATATGCACCATCTACCCATACTGAGAGCTTATACTTTCTCTTTAAAACATCTGTCATAGCTTTTAAGAGATTAACGAAAGAAGGATGCGGATAAAACTTCTTCCATAAATCAGGAACTGTATCGATAATCTTCTTGTCAACCTGCGGAAAATAATCCGGATCAATATCAAAATAATCGCGATAACTCATCTTCTTCCCTCCTTGAACAATTCATTAAGAATTTCTGCTGCACTCATATCACTCTTGAGAGTAATATTATCAAGTCCATGCGTAAAACTGGCTTCTACATAATTTTTGTAATTAAATGTAAGTCCATTCAATATTTTTTCCATCGTATCTCTATCTAGTCCAAATATTTCTGCAGGACTTACCCCATCTCTTTCAATGGATGAATCAAGAAGCTCTGTTAATGAAAATTGTCTTCTATTTCCACATGATTCAGCAAATTTAAAAAGAGAATAAAGAATAACTCTTTCATCAGGATTGCTCCATGGAAATCTAATTACCGAAATAAGCTTTCTTCCTCTCTTTTCTTCATAATCACATACTCCAAAACCAAGCTCCTTACCCAACGGCTCAATAGAAATAAAAATGTTTTTGTATGCAGATACAATATGATTTCTTACAGTTGCACTTAAAGTATCATCAATCATTTCATATATTGCCTCTGGCGAATAGGTGTTATTAAACATAATATTTTTAACCCACCATCCAAACTGGCTAGAGTATGACCAGTTAACCGCAATTAGTGCCCAGGCTAAACTACTATCAATTCCAATATCAGAAATAATTTCTCCAAATCTTGATATCGATGGGTATTTATCACCTTTTTGTACTTTCACTCCCATTCCGGTATCTAATAGGAATTTATTAAGATATTCTATTTTCTTTGAGCCTAAATCATTATCTTTTGATGTCCAAAATTCATTTTTTAACTGAAAATAGAGTTCTAACCACCCATATTCAACTCCCATATTTCCATATCTATTAATACCAGTCATTTTTCCTTCTCCTTTCGGTAATCGCATTGAATTTGCTAACAGGCAACCATGAAAAATATCATGACATTTTCTACACTTTATACAACGATCATCTATTGAGACATTTCCATTTTCAAATCTAATGAATCCATGTGGACAATTAGCTTCACACACTTGGCATCCCACACAATAAGCGGTCTTTCTCATTGCTATTTTAAATGCAGACATAAAATTTATATCTGTTTTTGTATTAGTATCAATATTGAACACTATCTCCAAGCCCATTCTATTTCTGTGATATTTCCCGACATACTTATTGTCATCAAAAATTATTTCTACAGTATCATCGTATGGAAACTCAACTTTTCCAACTGTTTTTATCCATTCACGCCAGTCTGTGTTCTCCCTAGTTACTTTCACCTCAAAAATTCCTTTTGCAAAAGAGTATGTACAGTAATTTTTTGCAATTGATAATTCTCTACCACTTCGTCTGGCTTTCCATCCAGCAATTTCCATGAATTCTTTTTTTTGTTTTTCATTAGATAAAGGTTTTGATGATGTATTCAAGATTATCTGATTAAAATCTGATGTCCCCAAACAGTCTCCTTGACCTTTACTATAGGAAACCTCCTTGAAATACATATTTTTATATGTAGCCATTGGGCAAACCAAACACCCTGCTCTACTATTTCCTTTCTTATAAGCTTCGTTTAATATCAGATTTTTATCGTATATGTAATTAAACAACTCAGCTGAATTCCATTCTAATATTGGATGACAGCTATACTGACCTCTGATTTTTTCTCCATCGCTCACATCATCATATTCACTTCTTGATGCACTTTCATCTCCCCGTATTCCAGTAAATGCCATACCTCTGAAATGAGGATTGGATGTATATTCCCTTAACATCAGTATTTGTGGAGTTGTTTTGTGAACACTACAACACCATCTCATTGTTTGTGCTGGTGGTCCAAACACATTCCAAGTCTCCAATGGGGAAAGTTTTGACTTTGATGTAAGAAAATCAATTTGTTCCATTGCACAATATTCTTGGACCTTCTTTGCTACATCATAAGTATCAGGGAATTCCATTCTTGTATCGCCAAACAAAACCTTAAATTCATTATGTGGCAATGACCGTTGCACTAAATCCAATGCAACAACACTATCTTTTCCTCCCGAAAATGCTACATAAAACACATCAACCTTGTTTAGGTATTTCGTGTAAGTATTGTATATCTTTTTTATAGTTTCCTGTTCCATCTGTTCCATAATTCCACGATTTTTCTCAACCATTGTAGGTATATCAACAAATCTCAAC
Source organism: Lachnospiraceae bacterium (assembly GCA_011959925.1). Lineage (GTDB taxonomy): Bacteria > Bacillota > Clostridia > Lachnospirales > Lachnospiraceae > Roseburia_B. Next base: position 5,804 of record BLMD01000378.1, on the reverse strand, counting down.
GGATATCCAGCTGGTTCTGGTTCCTCTATTATTACAATTTCAGGTGCAGAACAAACGGAACCTCCTTTTGTTTTTGCAACTAAACGTCCACGATAAAAGTAATTATTTGCTTCTGCCCACATATATGGAAAAGAATCATTCTTATCATAATCCCAGTACTTATCAAATCCTAAGATATCAAGCTCTTTATAATATACTGGTCTTGGTTCTTTCGAAAACGTCAATGGCATAGGAGTAAGTACATAACCTCCTGTTGACGAATCCCATTCATATGCATACATTTAAATCATTATCCCTTCTTGTTCCTTATTTGTTTTGCTTTTTGTAATGCCATCTCTATGCCGGTATAGCTCCTTCTCGTAAGAAGATTTTGTTCAGCCAAGAAATCCAAAGTCGCCGACTTGTTTAGTTCAACATAACCATTCGCCAAAACATCTGCACAAACATCTTCAAATTCATCAAAGTTGCCACCTTTTTTTACAAGTGCCCCTGCAACATTATTTAAAGATTGACCATTATTACAAAGAGCATATTCTTTACTATAATGGAGTAAATAGCTTTCCAGCAAAAAAATATTCCATTCATATCCAATATTCGGAAACATTAAAAAAGAATCAACATCCTTTATCAACATATATCCAGTAATTAAATAAGTAGATAAGGCTTTATCTATTTCTTGTATATCAAACTCAATATGTTCCTTAAGTACAAACAATTCTCTACTTACACGAACTGTATTTTCTGCCAAAGCATCAAAATAGATAACGCCTCCACTAACCTCTTTTGAAAATAAGTAGACATCATTATCACTAAATGGGGCATGATGTCTTCCGTATAAACTATATACTCCAGCCATATTTATCGACTGTCCAAGCTTGCCTATAACTTCACTTTCAAAAGTGAAACGCCCTGAAAGTTTTTTTGCTATAGAATTTCTAATTCCCAACGATGAAAGATATGAATTATTCTCAATAAAAAGAGGCATTTCTACTTTCATTCTTCCAAAAACTCTTGACCAAATACAGTAACCTTCCTCATCAATTTCTTGATTGATATATTCAGTGATACGGTCAGCATCCTCTGATGAAAATTCAAACAAATCATAATGGAAATAATGCTCCCTATAGTTCATCACTATGTTATCATTAGTTCTGATTTCTGAGCTTATTATTTCTTTGGAAATATGAGCTAGTCCCACAAAAATTTCATCATATGATAATGGTTTCCCTGCCGCTAAAAGAAACTCTTCTATCTCAGAAGTGTGGTCTATCTTCACATTTTTTTCTTTTGAAACAAACTCATCAAAAAAATAGTATTCACCTGGTTCACATACATATTCGAGATAAGGCTTCAGCATCATTGGATCTGTGAGATTAAAACAATACTCAAAAATATCAGATAAATCCCTAAATATTGCTTTGTAATATAATACCTGTTTTCCTTCACAAAAGCATGAATGGATGTACTCTAATAAATTCTCCTTTACATCATTCGCAATAATTGCTTCTGCTGGGAATAAGCGTTCTTGCCACATGATACCGCATTTTCTTAAACACTTTTCCAATTCAACATCCGGCATATCAATTTTTTTATCTTCAAAATCAAAATATATATCGCGGAAATTCTCAAAATCTATTGAATCAAATCTCATCCCACCACGATATCGGTTCAACAATACACGAATAAATGCATCTTGATTAAACTCAATCAATTTTTCATAAGGCCTTGCGCTTTTTGAAAATGAAAAAATATTTTCATCCACTTCCGTTATCCACGAAATTTCTCGAAGAATGGACATCAACTCATCCATGTCAATCTCAATCCCAAGCGTATCCTTTATATGCTCAACATGAAATCCTCCCGGATCATCATATACCTTTGACATTGAACGAAGCCTCATATACAGTTCAGGATATAACTCCATAAAAGTTTCATCTTCCTGATTTTCAACCGAAGATTTCTTATCGCTTTGAGTTCTTCTACTTCTTCCTAAAGTAAAATTTTCGTCACCTGAAAACTGAACATACTTGACTAATGATGCTCTAAATTGATTATGTCTGGATTCATTCTTTTCAATGAATTCTGAATTATCCAACAGTGCAAAAATCATATTCTTGAGAATATCTATATCTGTGATTTCCCAAATATCTTTTTCAATTATTCCATAATTTATAGCTATTTGTGCTGCAAGTCCACATGATGAAGCATAGGCTACTGCTGTTCTTTCTGCCATATGTTGCTCCATCATCCATTTAACAAATGTTTCCTTTCTTTCTTCTGTGGGAACATCTTCAAATCGTACATATTCCTCCTGAGCAGCAAGAATATCTACATTCTCGACATCACTACTATCCTGCTCATTTTCTTTTCTACTCGCCGTTTCTTTCACATAATCTATATAGTACTTAATCCCCACAGACATTTTCCCTATTTGCTTTTTATGCATAAACTTAAAAAGATGATTATGCGAAATTGTATCTCGTACTTTTGTGATCTGACCTAAATCAGAGGTTTTTAAAAGCGGTTGTTTTATAATTTTTCTATCAAGGCAAAAGTTATTTATTAACTCATATACTGATTTCAATTCAGATTGTTGTGGTGCTGATATTTTCTTTGATAACCATTCAAAAAACTCATCTTCCATAGTCCTTTGTTGGTTAATCACTGATTGATTTCCTTTCAACAATTTGTAATACTCTATAGGATTTTCTTTTCTCAGCAAAGCAATCTCAGAAAAGAGTTTTGTTGCAGGTTTTATTAATGTCTTGCCAACATACGCAGATTCCATACTGTGCATTTGAAATGTTATACCGGAAACATTACGAAAGGTATCATCAATCTCTAAGCCTTCTAATCGTGCCTTTTCACGAAGTCTTTCAGATACCGATTTAATTGCATCTTTTCTTGAAACCTCGCCCTCCTTAACTCGAATTAATGCCTCAAGCAGAATAGCTGCCTCAGTTTTATCCCAAGTATTTTGACTCGCCATAACAACTCCTCATCTCTAACGTTCTTTAACATATCGTCCACTTTTTATTCTTTCATCTTTCGGTTTTTCTGCATCCTCTGGTATAGACCAATATGCTCCCATTTTAAAGGCTCCTTCTATTCGCCCTTCCATACATAATGTTCTTATTCTTCGTTGTGAAATTCCCCATTTTTCTGACATTTGGCTAATGGAAAAATATCTCATTTTGTTCTCCTATTTTATAGCAAAATTAAATTAAATTACCATTTTTATTATAATCCCAAGTCGGAATAAAGTCAACTTGTTCTCTAGAACTTTATTTTTATATGCATAATTTTCTCATGATTTTCAGAAAAAATTGCCTATACACTGAGACAGGTCACCTCCCCCTGCCTCTCTCCCACTTTTTATCTTCATATCCACATTCATACTCTGACTTCTGCTTTTCAGCCTTCTTCATCGTTTCCCCATAGATACTCTGATAATCTTCAAATATATCACTTCCGTACCTATGAATACCAAGCTTCCTCAGTACTCCGGCATGCAATTGCAGATTATAACTGTTATCATCAATTCCAAAATTAAACAGCCTTGCCTTATTCTCTACTGACAAATAATCATAAGACTTGTAATACTTCTGAATTGCTGTTGCTATCTGTTCCGCCTGCTCCTCAACCGTTAATTCAGCAGTCTTGGCGATATCATCATCCGTTATACTCACATCAATTCCGATTCTGTCATTTTCGGCAACATCTTCCGCCATTTTCTCTGACACATCAGTAGTACTTTCGAACACCTCATAGCTTTCGGTATTATATTCCCTTTTATCCGTATCAGTAGGCAGTTCAAAACCATTTCCGGCTTCAATATAACCCAAATCGTCATCGTTGTGGTTATTATGAAAGCTTTGCATAAGTTCCTCGCCAACATCTTCATATAATGCTTGCTCTGTTGTCAGCTTCTCAATCATATTATCTGTTGAAGTATCTGCAAATACCGCTTCCGCAACACAACAGCCTTCCGATATAGCAACTGCATCTTCCTCTGTCTTTGCCGTATCTATCACTACCCTATCTGTACTCTCCACAATCTCAAACTCCTCAGCGATATCCCTCTTATGATAATCATACATGGTAGGCAGCACATCCTCCGCACCATAATCAAGCTCCTCCATTTCATCCACATAACCAAACGCTGTATAAAGATTCTCACTCACACATGCACTTATCATGCGAAGATCACTTTTCGCCTGCTTCTTCTCTGCCTTAAGCCCATCAAGTTCATTGGCACTATCCATACTCCAGATTTGATACTCTCTGAAATCTTTCGTAGTCTTACATTTTCTTTTGCGAATAAAGCGCTCCTTATAAATCTCCTTCTGTCGGTTGCCTGCGTCTTTCAGAGTCTGCTTTGCCTCTACTTGTAAACGTATAAGATCAGCTACGCTTGAGACATCATTCTTACAAATAAAAAGATACTGCTCCTGCAAAAACTGCATTCGTTTTATCTCTTTTGCCATTTCTGCCGAATGGCATTGATAGCATTTCTTTTCTATCAATCCCAAACGATACATCTTGGCATAATATCTCTTCTGCATTGGTGTCAGATTTGCACGCTTCACATACAGAATGCCTTTTGTCTGATACCTTCGGTAATACTGACCATAACCATACTTTAAAATCACAGGCAACTCTTTCTTTGAAAAAATATCATCCAGCTTATCCAGCCGATGATAAAGCTTCATTCCGGGTATTCTCACGCTCAGATAATCCTTACCCTTAAACTCATACCCCATCCGTTTCATCAGGAAAATAAAATGCTCCAGACTGCCGGCATAAGAAAGACAAAGCTTTGCATCATTTAAAATATAATCCTTGAAGCTCTGCTCATACTCCCACTTCTCCTTGGACATATTCACAGGATTTTTTGCATACTCTGCCGGCATAATCTCCAGTCCTAGCATTTCACAATACTTATTTGTAGCCGGTTGTAAGTGATTCTTCCAGTTTCCTTTGGGAGAATTATACTTTTCTCCTGTTATCAGATTTACACTGTTCCAAATAATGTGTATATGGGTATGCTCTTTATCCGTATGAATGGCATAAACCGCTTCATATTCGCCTTTTAGAACATCCACCATAAAACCTTCCGCAACAAACCTTGCCTGCTCTGGTGTTACCGCTTCATCCGGCAGAAAGGATATAATCACATGATACCCCTGACGTTTTCCTGATTTGCCATACACACACTTGGTGTCTAACATCTGCTCAAATGCCGAATCCGGCAGGCAGTTCACACTGCCCACCAGATGACATTGCTCCGTCTTATCCGGATTCCGTATATACTCCAAAGCATTTTTGAGATGTGCCGCCGGATTTCCCCCGGTGGCACAATGGATATTTAAGATTTTCGTAATCGCCATACATCCAGCACCTCCCTGAATATCTCCAGCAGTCTGTCCAATTTTACTTCCATACTGATTAAATCACTGCTCTTGAGAAACCTGTTGGTATTTACCATTCTTGCAATCTGATTTACATTCACAGCCACACCGCTGATCTGTCTTATAAGGTTTGCCCTGTCCTCTGCAAATGTGCTGTCTACATTACCCTTTCCATGAATCAGTTCCCTGATATATCTGCTGCGGTTCATCCCAACCTTGGCAGCATTTTCATCTACCAGTTCAAGCTCTGCCTCTGATACCTTAACCGTTATTTTATGCTCCTTCAAATCCAAGCGGTACTTTTTTCGTAAGCGCCAAATATTCCTGCGGATTTCCTAATCCTCAAGTATCACCTATAATTGTAGTCGATAGATATTTAGACTATTTCACTAC
>BLMD01000377.1 GCA_011959925.1 Lachnospiraceae bacterium | reverse complement strand
AAAAATAGGTTCTGAAAGCCCCATGAAATAAGGGCTGAAGATTCCGAGAAGTTATTAAAGTGTAAAGGAGGGAGAAGTTGTGGCAAAAAGCAGAAGGGCAAATGCTGTTTTATTTGGATTTGATTTTCAGGTAAATGCGGCAATTGTACTTATGATTGAAAACATTGAAGATTTGAAATCTTTGCGTTTGGAAGGCAACTTTGAAGATATTGAATTAGAGTTGGAAAATAATCAATATATTTTAGCACAGGCTAAAGCAGTAGAAAAAAGCAGTTCGGATTTCCGGAATGTCCGAAAAAACTTGGAAAAATCGTTGATTTCCTTGTCGGAAGGAAACCAGAAAGTTAATGCACAGCAACTAATATTGATTACTAATTCTCCTAATCCATTAAATGAAGAAATTTCCAGAAATATTTTTTGGGGAACTGCTCATCGTGATTATGGATCTTTGCCAGAGTCTTCTCAAGAGATAATAAGAGGGTATTTGGATAATATAAATCATCCATTAGACACTGAAAAGTTTATGATTCAAGTTTTGCCATTTGAAACGGATAGTGATATCGAAAGATATAAAGTAGTTAAACAAGTAGTAGATGATTTTGTTGGGGAGTTAAATTTGAATATTCCTGGTTTGGGAAAGAAACTGTTAAATATCTGGCATGAGGAGGTATTTAAAAATGGAACGAAAAAAGAAGCTGCTATTCAATTAAAGAAAAAGGATATTATATGGCCAATTATGGTCATTGCTACCGATGTCAGTTATTGTGACGATTCTTTTGCAAATATATTTGATTCCAGTGCTTACGATGAGATTGTCTGTCAATATAGAGACACTATAGAATCATGTTGTGAGCGGTGTGAGTTTTTTATAAGGGTACTCTGTGATTATAATACATATCAGACAATAAAGAAACCATCAGAGAAATGTATGGATTTCGTGATCAATAAATGGAGGGATTACCTGACAGAATTTGAATTGGACGGTATGGATGAAGAAATACAAAGAGGTTTAATACAGATAATTTTATATAGGATAATTCGCAATAGAATTGTTATTCAAAATATCAAGAAGGGGGTTAAGCTGTGATTTTCAAATCAATTTATCTTAAGGAAGGTTTTTTTGAACGCACGATCACATTCTCAGAAGGCGTTAATTTGATTCACAGTGTTGAAAATAGTTGTGGCAAAACTACCCTTCTGCGTTTTATGTTATATGCGCTGGGTTACAATATTCCGAATACACGGAAAATTAAGTTTGGTCGTTGTGAGGTGGAGTTGGTAATAGAATGTGAAATAGTAGGTAGTATTTCATTACGGCGTTATAGTGATATTGCGATTGAGGCTATAATAGAGAATAGAAAAAGAACATTTGTACTTCCAGAACAGCAAAATGATTTGCACAAAATTATTTTTGGAACAGGGAATGTCGACATTTTAGAAAATTTATTAGGAGCTTTTTATGTAGATCAAGAAAAGGGATGGACATTGCTGAATCGAGGAGTTGTAATTGGCAGCATCCATTTTAAGATTGAAGAATTAATTCGAGGATTGGCAGGTTGTGATTGTTCTGGGTTAATTCGTAAAGAAGCTCAGTTATCGAGTGAGATGTCGAAGTATAAGCAAATGTTTAGCGTTGCGCAGTATAGAAAAACTTTGGATGAAGAGGCAGGAGAGCTGGTAACAGATAGTTATGAAGAAGAGTCAGATATTGCTGTTAATCAGTTTCTTTTGCGTAAAGCGCGATTAAAGTCTGAACTTCGGAGAATTGATAATACCTTATCTGATAACAGAAGATTTAAGAGGTTTGTTGCTGATATGAAATTACTTGTTCAGGCTCCTGATGGTTCAACTTTTCCGGTGACAGAGAATAATATTGTTGGATTAAACGACGCAATAGATTTGCTTATTGTAAAGAGAAAAATGGTATCTAAGGAATATGCTACTGTTTCTGGAGTACTTGATAGACTTGAAAAAGAAAAAGATAAAGAGTATGAACAACTAGAATTTTATAAATCTGCTAGCCAATTAGAAATATTTGATAAGAGAATAGCGAGAATGCCCATGAATCCTATTGCAATTGAACAGGAAATTAAGCGATTGGATAAAGAAATTAAATCAATTCGGACAGAAATCAATGATATAACAAGGAATAATAATGCCATTGTTTCATCTATATCTAAAAATGTAATAAAATATGCGGAGGAGCTTGGTTTGGGAAATAAAGAAACAATACCTGCATCGTATCTTTTTACTTCAAATCTAAAAGAACTTTCGGGTGCAGTTTTGCATAAAACAGCGTTTGCATTTAGACTTGCATACATTTCTGTAATTGAGGATGCCCTAAAAATCAAATTACCAATTATCCTTGATTCACCAAGCGGAAAGGAAGTTGACCAAGCTAATATTAAGCTCATGATGAACATTTTGAAAAGAGATTTTGCTGATCATCAGATTATTATTGCTTCTATTTTTAATTATGATTTCGATAATGTGAAAAATATAGAAATCAAAGAACGCTTAATAGATGTGAATACACTATAGTATGGATATAAATTATATGTAAAAAAGACATTAGATAAAGGAGTAGTTATGAACGGAAATATTATTCGAATGGGATCAGAGAAAAAAGGATTTGGATTTATATTAGGCGAGGATCACAAAGACTATTTTTTCCATATAACATCATTAGTACGTTGTTCATGGAAGGATTTAGGGGAAGGAGATGCAGTTGTATTTATTCCTAAAACGATAAATGGGAAATTAAAGGCTACATATGTGGAAAAATATTTTGTGGAAACAAAAGACAAAATTAGTGATAACTCTAAACGGGAAAATACATATGCAGGTATTCATCCAATGGTTAATTTAAATTCGTTTGATAGTGAAGAAAGAAATATTATTAAAACATTGGGAAAGACTTTTTATGTAACAAATGGCGGAATAAAAATTAGCTTAGGAGCAACTAGCGAGTATCGTTATTGTTTGATTAAACCGACAGATTATTTTAGTGAACAGTTTAATCTAAAGAGAGAGATAGTTGTTATCTTTTCTAATTATGAAAAGTTTGAACCTCGGACATTTGACGCAATTGCAGAAGTTTATAGGCGCAATGAGCAACAATTTAGAATTGATCGGATTTGTAGTATTATTATAAGTAAAGATAAAAATGTGATTGAAGAGCTTCATCAAATTTTAAAGAATGATATTGAAATGCAAGTGGTTGTTCCTTTTAGATATGTAGAACTTCAAAGTGGAGATAAAACTCAATTAATTACTAATAGATTTAGAGAACACTTTTATGAAAGAGATTTATTTGCATTTGAATCACCACTTAAGAAAGATATTTATTTTTTTGGTAGACGAGATTATATTCATGAATTATTAAGTCGTCATAATAGTAGCGAAAATTCTGGAGTTTTTGGATTGCGCAGGAGTGGAAAAACATCGGTTCTTCAAGCTGTTGAAAGGGCAGCAAAGTTAATTAATACGGTATGTGTTTTTTTAGACTGTCAAGATTTGTATCATTTTAGTTGGAATAGAGCACTATTTGCCGTAATTGAGAAAATCTAAAAAAGTGTTAATATGCCTATTTCATCGACAAAAGAAAATTATGATGAAGAGAATGCTAATGAAAAATTCGCATATGATTTGAATGCTATTATCTCTGCATCACAAAGAGATATTTTGTTGCTTATAGATGAGATCGAGCAAATTACACCCGGATTAGGCATGAAAGATAATTGGAAAAATGGGGTGGATTTTGTTAAATTTTGGCAAACTGTTAGGAGCAACTTTCATAAATGGGGAAAGAAATTTACATTTATTTTAGCTGGTACAAATCCTTCTGCAATTGAGCAAGTATCAATTGCCGGTCATGATAATCCATTATTCAATCAATTAAAGGCGGACAGTTATTTGTTGCCATTTAGTGTAGATGATACTAAAGAAATGATCAATAAGTTGGGCGGTTACATAGGGCTACGTTTTGATGATATTGTATGTGCGAAGTTAACACAAGATTTTGGCGGTCACCCATATTTAATTAGACATTTTTGTAGTGCAATTAATAAGTACATAATGGATGGTAGAATGCAGAAACCTGTATTAGTAACTAATGCTATATATAATAAAGCGATGCCAATTTTTGCTAAAAAATCGGCAGACAATTATTGCCGATTTATTATGGGAGTGCTTATTGATTATTACCCAGAAGAATATAAGTTCATTGAGCAATTAGCGTTAGGAAATATAGGAATAGATGATCAGGCAATATATGATCCGCAAATGATTTCTCATTTATTAGGATATGGGATTATCGAAGATAATCAAGGCGTTTTGGATTTTAAAATTGAAGTGCTAAAGAATTATTTGAATAGAAAGTATGCTTATAAACGACAAAATATGACTAATGAAGAAAAGTGGGCTGAAATCTCTGAAAGAAGAAATAGAGTAGAGCTTAAAATTAGAGTTATCGTAAAAACGCAACTTAAGGCGATATATGGGAACAGTGCTAAGCAAAAAGTGTTGGATAGTATGCGTAATGAAGTTCGTCTTAAGTATGCTAATTTGCAGTATAATGATTTGTTTGATCCTAAAAAATGTGAAATATATTTTTTGCAGCTTGGCAATTTGATTGAAAAGCATTGGAACCAATGTTTCAAAAATATTTTTAGTAGAAATAAACCATCAATTAAGTCATATTTTACAATTATAAATGATTTAAGATGTGAGTGCCATGCAGCTCCTGTATCAGATGAAGAAATGGATAGTTTCCGTGGTGCAATGAGAACATTGGAAAAAGAGGTAAATAGTTATTTTAGTTGCTAAATTCTTCCTAAAGGCGGTTGTTGATATGTTTCCGCAAACAAACAGAACACTAAAACTAAAGTAGATACGTTTCCAAGAACGGAAAGGGCATTTGACATACTTCCTGTCCTCTCGTGCCATACAGAAAGTATCGTGTTGCTTTCCAAACTTCATACAAAACAGAATATAGAAGTGGAATTGGAAATGAGCGAGATGGATTTAACTGCGGCGGAGAGCAAGGCAACTTATGAGGAAATCAAGGATTATGTGTTGGAGCATACGGGATTGAAAGTCAGCAGTCTATATATCACACAGGTAAAGGAGAAATATGGGATTGTTGAGAGAGTAAACTATAATCTGCCAAAATCAGAAAATTCCTGACAGCCGAAATGTCCGTCAGAGAAAGAAGCGGCTATTAGAGAGGCGTTGGAACATTTTCGTATGATTTGATGGCGGCGTGGAATTGATGAAATATTTTTTTGTAATTTTTCGTAAAAAATATACAGAATAAACTTTTTGAAAAATGTTTTCCATACTTTTACGGGATTTAAGAATTAAGATGATTAGGAGAAAAGAATGATTTCAGGAGAATACTACCAAACAAAATGTAGAGAGACAGGTTATAGTGATGAATTTAAGCAGTGTATTGAAAATGCTTGTGAATATTGTATAGATAATATGCAATCGACAGTTTCAGGAAATCCATATTATAAGGGAGAGCATCCACTCATGTTATTGGGTGAAATTCAGAGTGGAAAAACAAGAGCATTTACGGGTTTGATGGCTTTAGCATTTGACAATGGATTTGATTATATTTTTATATTGACTAAAAATAACATAGCGTTAGTTGAACAGACATATAAACGAATGAGAAAGGAATTTAAGACATTTATAGACCAGGATAAAGTGGATGTGAATGATATTATGAAATTGCAAGATGAGCTAACACCGTATGAATTGGATAAAAAATTAATCATTATTGCAAAAAAGCAAAAGGATAATTTGCATAGAATTAGTAGTTTTATTAGATACACGATGATTAACGGTGAGAAAAATTGTTTAATTATCGATGACGAAGCAGATACGGCGAGCATAGGGTATGAAAAGATTAAAGATTCCATGGAAGATTTTAATCTCCGTACTGTAGCAGCTGAAGTTGATAAAATTAGAGGAAGTTTAGATGGATGCGTGTTTGTTCAAGTTACAGCGACACCATACGCATTATATTTACAGCCAGACTTTGAAGGAATGGAAATAAAGCCTATAAAGCCGCTAAAGACAGTTTTGGTGCCATCTGGGGAAAAATATATAGGAGGGGAGTATTATTTTTTAAAGTCAAATGATGAGAACAGTCAAGGAAGGTTTATATTTGAAGAGGTATCTGATGAAGAGCAAGAGATAGTTTCAGCTAAAATTACAGATAGACGAAGATTTAAGGAAGAAGAAATTCTCATTAGGGAAGACAGAATGTCAACTTTTAAGCGTGGAATCATTAATTTTATTATGGGCGGGTGTATTTTAAACAGAAATGGGAAAAAACAAAAATATGCCTATGTCATTCATACAGCAGTTGCACAACAAGCGCACGACAGAGTTGCTAATATTACAAAAACACTGATTTATCAGCTTAAAGAACGAGCAGAGGAACATATTGTATACATAGAGAAACTCTTGCAAGAGAGTTACAGAGATATTTCTAATTCAGTTGTTGAATTTGGTTTCGATATGCCTGAATATGAGGAGATTAAAGAGGATTTTTATTCTGCTATTGTACAAGGGGTAAAAGTAAGTGTCATTAATTCGAAAGATGATATTAACAAATATTTGAATGAGGATACGGGAGAGTTAAAGCTGAGAACACCATTTTCTATTTTTGTGGGAGGACAGGTATTAGACAGAGGAATTACAATTCCTAATATGGTTGGTTTTTATTACGCAAGGAATCCTAAAACGATGCAGCAGGACACGGTTATGCAGCATTCAAGAATGTTTGGTTACAGGGGAAATGATTTTCTTTCAATTACAAGATTTTATACTACGAGAAAAATTTATGAGAGTATGGTAAAGATTACGGAGATTGACGTTGCTCTAAGAGATGATATTAGACACAATAGATTTGAAGATGGGATATGTTTTATCGAACGCAGGGGAGATACAGCGTCTACGGCTAAAATAGTGCCATGTTCACCAAGCAAGATTTCAGTTTCAAATGTGGTTTATTTAAAGCCTTCATCTCGTATTTTACCTATTGGTTTTTTGGCGAAAGCAAAGGCGATTTCGGATAAAGTAGTAAGAGAAGTTAATTTGATGATAGATAGTATCATGCCAAGAGAACAAAAGAGAGAAGTAATCATTGATATTGTTAAGGCAGAAAAGCTAATTGAAAAAGTATATAGCTGTCTGGTTCCAGATGAAAATACAGAGAGATTTGTAGAATACGATAAAATGATTTCTATATTAAGGTATGTTTCAAAACAGTCGGAAAAATGCTATTTAATTGTAAGGAGAAATCGTAATATGCCAAAATATAAAGAGGGCATGAGGTATATAGATTCTCCAGATACTGGACAGGATGAACAAAAATTAGCCAGAGAAATTTCCATAGATATGCCATGTTTAACTTTATTGCATCAAAATGGCGTTGCTAAAGGTTGGAAAGGTAGGGAATTTTGGTGGCCGATATTAACTTTGCCTAAGAATACACCCAAAACAATTTATGCTTTGCCAAATGTAGATGGAAGGATAAGAAAAAGATAAACATAGTGATTGGCAGAAATGAATATGGGAGGTGTTTTATGGATAGACGTAAGCGTATGGGAAAAGATAAAGAGGGAGTGATTTTTCCGGTTGCTCCAAATCTTTTTGAAATGAGTGATAGTTATTTGCAATTTATAGAAGAAATTAAGAAAGAAATTCAGAAGCAGAGAGTTTCCGTTGTAATGAATGCCAATGCAAGCATGATTTGCCTTTACTGGAATATTGGCAGGGCTATTTTGAAAAAACAAGAGGAAGAGGGATGGGGATCAAAGGTTATTGACCGTATGTCAAAGGATCTGAAAATTGCTTTTCCAGAAATGTTCGGCTTTTCTCCACGTAATATTAAATATATGCGCAAATTTGCCCAGTGTTGGGGGGATGAGGAAATAGTGCAACGGGTCGTTGCACAAATACCATGGCGGACAAATATTACTTTGATGGATAAATTAAAAACACAGGAAGAACGTATATGGTATGCTGGTAAAACAATAGAAAATGGTTGGAGTAAAACGATACTTGAGTTACAGATACAAAGTAAATTAATGGAACGAACTGGAAAAACAGTCAACAATTTTCCTGCGGCACTGCCACCGCTTGATTCTGATATGGCGAATCAGATATTTAAAGATCCTTATTTGTTTGACTTTTTGGGAACTGATATGCCAAGACGTGAAGTGGAAATAGAACAGAAACTAACAGAACATATTCAAAGTTTTCTATTAGAATTAGGACAGGGATTTGCATTTGTTGGTCGGCAGGTTCATTTAGAGGTTGGAGGACATGATTTCTATTTGGATCTTTTGTTTTATCACTTGAAATTACGCTGCTATGTTGTGATAGAATTGAAAGCCTGTGATTTTGAACCGGGATTTATCAGCCAATTAAATATGTATCAGAATATAGTAAATGATATTTTGTGTCATCCTGACGATAAACCTACAATCGGACTTTTGTTGGTTAAGGGTAAGAATAAAACTGTAGTGGAATATTCTTTATCTGGTTATCAGAACCCAATTGGTGTTGCAGATTGGCAGAATCAGCTCACACAGTCTTTGCCAGAGGAGTTCCAGAGCAGTTTGCCTTCTATTGAAGAAATAGAAAAAGAATTAGAATAATAACAAAATTAACAGCAAAAGTGCAACGGCCGTTGCACAAATGGGATAACAGCCATGAGGGGCGGTCAGTGGCTTAAATCAATTCGGTTTAAGCTGCCGATTATTGATGGTGATTTAAGTATAGGTTTGGACAATGATGAACATTTGGAGATGTGCGTCCTTTTGGGTAGGAAATAGTAACACCGCTGATACTGTCTATGCGTATGTTGATATTGAGCCGAAAGATAACGAATATCTGAAAGACGTAAAATGGTATGCAACTTATACGGAAATCAAAGAATGGATAAAATCAGAGTATGATTTAAAAGTATCATCCTTGTATGTGGCACAGATAAAAGACAAATGATATTGTCAAAATGCGGTATTGAGAAGCGTCTGAATTATAATGTGGGTGATAATAAAAGTCGTGTGCAAATGTCCGCGGAGAAAGAAAAAGCGATTATGGAGGCGTTTAGGCATTTTAATATGATATGAGATAGCTGGTATGGTCAGATAAGTAAGGAGAACTTTATGAATATGCATGATAAAATGGCAAAGGAATTATTTGACAATAAGTCTTTAAAGGCATTATCTTATCTAATTGAGCATGGAAGAGAATTAGAATTTGAATATGACAAAAAAATATGTTTCCTTAGTAAAGATAATTCGAGCGGCTTTGTATCTATATGGGTTGAGAAAAAGGAACAGTATTTTGATAGCATGGAACAATTGATAGAAAAAGCGGAAATTAATAATGTTTCCTTTGAAGAAATTTGGAAGGAAGGTGAGTTAAATATTCTCTATTAAAACATATATGAATCAAAAGAAAGCGCCAAATATTCCTGCGGATTTCCTGATCCTCAAGTATCACCTATAATTGTAGTCGATAGATATTTAGACTATTTCACTAC
>BLMD01000376.1 GCA_011959925.1 Lachnospiraceae bacterium | reverse complement strand
AAAAGAAAAAGCATAATAAAAAGGTAAAGGTACAGAAAAGGGCAAGTGCAGGGGAGAGCATAGAAAACAGACCCGAAGAGGTAAAGGACCGGGAGGTATTCGGTCATTGGGAAATGGATACAGTAAAAGGGCAGCGTGGGGTTACAAAATCATGTATGCTTGTGCTGACAGAGAGAAAAACCCGTGATGAAATCATAATAAAACTAAAAGACCAAACGGCAGCGTCCGTAGTGGAAGCGTTGGACCGGATAGAAAAGAAATGGGGGGATATGTTTAGCAAGGTATTTCGTAGCATTACAGTAGATAATGGGGTAGAGTTTGCAGACTATGAGGGTATGGAAAAATCCGTGTTCGGAGAGGAAAAGCGTACCTTTGTTTTCTATTGCCACCCTTATAGCAGTTGGGAGCGTGGAAGCAACGAGAATAACAATAGGCTTATCCGCAGGCACATACCAAAAGGGGAAGATTTTGACGGCAGGCAGGACGCAGAGATAGAGTATATAGAAAAATGGATTAACAATTATCCAAGGGGAATCTTTGATTACAGAACATCAGCGGAACTATTCGAGGAAGAGTTACAGAAATTGGCATAAAATTTTTTCAAAAACTTGTCGCAAAACTATTGACAAAAGATAATTATGTAAAGATTAGCAAAAATAGCTTGACAAATATCTGTAGTTGGAGTAATCTATAACGATTTAGCGGTACACAGCTAAATGGAGGCTTGGGCAGGAAAGGAGAAAGTATGTGTAGGTATATTGCATCAGACAAGCTTTCCGTTCCTAAGGCTGAAATAGAGGATATTCTTGAAGAACTTAAGGAACGCCTTGAGGAAAAGTATGGCTTGAAATCTTTAATTATGGTTGTCGGCAGTATAAAGAGAAATCTTGTGACGGTTGACGAAAACGGTCATTTTGATTTGGATTACAATCTCTGTTTTATTAAGGAGCCGCAGGAAGTACGGGATAATCTTCAGGGGCTGAAGGATCGTGTAAGATCAAATTTAGATGAAATTACTGATGAAGATTATTATTATGCACGGAACTCAACATCAGTAATTACACTTGAAAGAGCAGATGGTTCATTTAGTCTGGATCTTGGCATCTTAGTAAAGAATAAGAATGGAGAGTATTGTCGATTGGTAAGAAATAGGAATAATTACCAATTACGAGAGGTAGCACTTCTATATAATACTGAAATGCAAGAAAGGTATATTCGGCAGCATTCTGCAATGAAGAGGGTTTCGGAGTTGTATTTAATGCATAAGAAGAAACACCCGGAAACAGATTCATTTCATTTGTATTTAGAGGTGGTAAATACTGTATTCAATGAAACAGGAGGACAAAAAATGAGTAAAGTATCTGGAAACACGCACACCCAAAATCAGATGGATGCACATGCAAATCAGAAGAATCCAAATAATTCGTCTTCAAAAGCTACGGCAAATAATAGGTCAAATCAAATGAATTCTAATAATGCTGCTTATTGGAAAAGCCGAGGTAAGAGTGGAAGATAACAATGTGACAATTTGAATGGGAAGCAACCCCGGTTTGTCTTTGAAAAAGAAATTGTGGAACGGATGCTGAGGCTGTTTAAGAAGGTTTGCAGAAGATATTATTATTTGTATCCGGAGATGATTACTTTTAAGGTATGTGTATATAGGGATATGTTTAATGACGATGAGCAAGATGACTAACACTTCGAAGAATGATAAAAGCTGAACTTGTAAGGAATTCTTACAAGTTCAAACAGTAATTGTCATGAAAGATGTGGAAATATGAGCAGAATATCTTGCAGAATCTCGAAATCAGAGTTATATTTTTCTTAGGGTATTGCAAGGTTTCATTAAATTATTTTATCCGGTCAGGGATACCTACAAACCACTGGGATTATCATGAGTAAAGAAAATAGCCATTGGTACTGATTTGGTACTAAAAGTTCTTGAAACGAGATGGAATAGAAAAAATATAGAAACATTCAATACTAAAATGTATGGTAAATTGCAAAATAACACGCTCTGCTAAACAGAACTTTGCGAGTTCGAATAAACAAAAATGCTTAGCGAATCCGGTGTTTATGCTGGTTTGTGGGCTTTGGAAAGGTCTTTTGATAACAAATTGATAACAGTCGTTTGAGTGCGATTATTCTTGCTGTCAAGTGGTTTTCTTTTTCTTTGGTGCAGGAAGTTCATCGTACATAGACAGAAACAGGTTGCAGAGAAATTCCTTATTGTTTATATCATCGATTAGAAGCATTTCCTTTGCTCCCTCATAGGGCAATTCGTAAGTTGCTGTCGGCATAAGGGCAACCCAGAGGCTGGGTGTTTTACAAGTAAGCGGTCGTCATAAATACCGCCAATGATTTTGTCACGGAAATAGAGGATATACTCGCCCATCATTGCACGATAGGAAATACCGTCTAAATCTGATAGCTGTTCTAATACAAAGGATAAATAATCTTTACTTGAAGCCATAATACACCTGCTTTTAATTCGTCATAGGTCGGATTATCCTCCACAATATGACGCTCTGTATAT
>BLMD01000375.1 GCA_011959925.1 Lachnospiraceae bacterium | reverse complement strand
CACTTATCTGACGGCTTAATTGCGGTGCTGTCATACCCAAAGTTCAGAAAGAACCGATTTCTCTCTGCCGCCTTTGTCTGCCTGTCAATGTCGGCAAGATAAAAATTGAGTTTGCCGCTTGTGAGAAGATTGGTATATGTAACCTTATGGTACTGCTTTAGATAGTCAAGATGCCGCTGTCCCCATAGTTCTATTGGCTGTTCTTCTTCGGCAGGTAATCTCAAATCTGGAATAAGATACCCATTTTCTTCGTGGTATGTGCCGCCTAGCTGTTCAAATATTGACTTCATATGCAAAATTGCTTTTCTGTATGGTTTGGTATCCTCTCTAATCTGGTTCCTTGTTTTTCCCGCAAACAGGGCAACGTATCCATTCCGTTTTTTTCAAAATATTTCATCGCATTTTACATCATTGTATCATCCCGCAAAACCTCAGCTAAGTTGATTTTACGTATATTACGCCAGCCAAGATAATATGCAAATGCCACAATTCCCCAGATAGCCAGCATAAAAATCATAATCGGAATGACTGGAGCTTCGGCAAGAAATGTCCCCGCTTCAACATAGCTTATCTTCAGCAAATACCCCACTGTAATAACTGCAAGTGGAAGGGTGATTAAAATCGGACGCCCTGCAATAGTGAGCGCCTCCACGCGGAACATTTTTTTGATTTCACCCTGTGTCATTCCAACAGACATATACCTTGCAAATTCCCTTTTTCTCTGACGGACAAAGCCCAGCGTATTGGAAAACACATTTCCAACGCCGATCACCGCAAGCAGGACACAGAAACCGCCAAAGATTGTCATCATTCCCTGTATCTGTTTATCGTTCGCTTCTGCTTCCTGAATACGGTTCTCACTTTCTGTCTTATAGTTTCCCGCAATAAGGCTGTCTACCTGCCTCTGCAAAGCATCCAATTCCCCTGCTGTCACATTTTCCCTGCCAAGCATACAGATATAGGCATCCTCCTTGCCGCCTCCAATCTGCCCCTTGATCTCTTTCCACAAAGATACAGGAATAAAATGCACCAGTTCATAATAATCAAGCGTTGCGTACTCCTCTCTTAAAACAGGCACTTTCTCCGTATAGGACAAAACCGGGACCTCTGCTGTCATTTCTTCCTTGCCGGACTGTCTTAAAATGCTTACTGCATTTTCCCCTTTCACATAGGGCATATATCGTGGATTCCTGAAATCCGGATTTGTAACATCACGTATCTGATTCCATATGACTGCCCCATTAAGCTGCGGCGTGATGCCAATCTGTTCACAGTACGCTAAAAAACTCGCATCATCCAGTATGACAATGGGAACATTTACAAGCCATCCCCCATCCGTCTTCCTCACATAATTATCATCGGCTACAGCAAAACCGCCGAAGGACTTCATATCTTCGCTTATTTCATCCTCTGCAATGATTCTTTTTGCCACTGCTTTCTGGTATACAATAGCACTTCTTATTCCGGAAATCTCCTGTAATTTTTGTGCCTCACTAAAAGAATCCACATCCGTGTCCTTTACTGTAACCATAATGTCCCAAACACCCTGATAACGTTCAAAATAAGTTTCCCTTGTGCTGATTCCTGAAAGTGCAAAAAAGGACTGCATAATGGTAAAGGCAAGAAAAGAGAATATCAGACTAAGCGATGCTGTCCGTAAGGCTCTTTTCTGTGCTTTCAATGCCCCGCCTGCCAATTCTCCTTCCAATCCAAAAAGGCAGGTAAGCAGCGGAGATTTTTTCTTACGCTTTAACTGTAATTCGCCTGTATTTTTAATCGCTTCAAGCGGCGTCAGTCTGCTTAATTTTCTGGCTGGCATCCATGCGGAAATCCATATTGTCGCCACTGTCAAAAGAAGTGTCGCCGCTAAGACTAACGGATGATAGCCAAAGACTGCTTCATGCCTGCCTGCCACATCACTCCCCAGTAAACCATTCACCATATGTATAATTCCCATACTGATTAGAATGCCAAGCAGATTCCCAATTAAAATCGGCAGAATACATAATGCAGCCGCTTCCTGCAAAAGACATGAGCGTATCTGTTTTGGTGTGGCTCCGATGCTGGAAAAAATACCAAACTGATGGATTCTTGCATTCATAGACACTGCAAAAGAATTATGGATTACTATAATTAATGAAAAAGATGCAATTCCGGCTATCAGTATAAACAATGGAAAAAGCAGTCTTGGCGCAGTATCCTGCGGATCACGTATCATGTACATTGCCAGAAGCTCATGGTTATAAATAACATTTTTCGATGAAACGCCCAAAACTTTGGCTATCTGCATCGTATCGTCGAGGACAGCCCCCATGTCATCAAAATAAATATCTATCATAGGTTCCGGAATCTGCGCTCCTTTTTCACTGATAACGACATCTTTGACATTGGCAAAATTCTTTATGGATTCCATATCTTCCTGAGAAAATTCCCCGACAATCCTGCTCTGCCAGCCTCCTTCTTCCTGTTCAATGCTTTCAATCTGGTACTTCCATGCGTTATAAAATAACCCTAAGAGCAGCGATAACAGCAAAGCTGATATAAATGCCGCTATCATAACAGAAATACCCGATGAACGGTTATTTTTAATATAGTCTGATGAATAATCTTTCCACATAACCCATTACCTCCGCTTCTCATCGCTTATGATATGCCCGTCCTCTATGGTTATGATACGGTCTGCTTCTAAAGCCACCTTCTCATCGTGGGTAATCAACACAATCGTCTGTTCCAAATTACGGTTCGATAATTTCAGCATATCAATAATTTCTTTGGAATTTTTCTGATCCAAATTTCCAGTCGGCTCATCCGCCAAAAGCAGAGCCGGGCGGTAAATCAAGGAACGAGCTATGGCAACCCTTTGCTGCTGCCCGCCTGATAACTGGTTTGGCAAGGCTTCAAGCCGTTCAGCAATTCCAAGCGAACGGACGATCTTTTCAAAATACTCTTTATTTGGTTTCTTCTTATCAAGGGCAAGCGGCATAAGAATGTTTTTTTGCACGGTAAGTGTTGGAATTAGGTTATAGAACTGATACACCAAACCCACTTTTCTTCTGCGGAAAATCGCTGCCTGTGTCTGATTCAGTTTTGACAAATCCGTTCCATCTATTGTAACTTTTCCGCTTGTAGGTTTATCCACGCTTCCCAGAATATGTAACAATGTGGATTTACCTGAACCGGACGCTCCGATAACCGCCACAAACTCTCCCTTACTCACCGTCAGATCAATTCCATCCAGTGCAGCCACCTGATTATTGCCGGAGCCATATATTTTGCGAACTCCCTCGCATGTTAAGATATTCATTTTTGTTTCCTCCTTTGGATGTTTTGAATTTCTACGCTTGCAGCAAAGCTGCCCGTTAGCTTGTAAACTTTGTTCCTGCAGGCAAACTGTTTACAAGCTATATTGTACTAAATGAAAATTACAACTTAGTGACTCACTCCCCATACAATAAAAGCTCTTTTACCGCATCATCGTAATCAAAGACACTTGGCGTACCATTGCAGTAAAGGTTAAACGCCATCCTGACTGCTTTTAAGCTCCCGCCGATCTGCCAGCCTTCATGCAGACACACCGTTTTTACACAGCCTGTCTTAAAGTTATAACTGCTTTTGATATTTCTTCTTGTGTCATCGCTGATATAAATAGTCGCTTTCTCTGCTTCTAACGCTGTACTACTCATACATTTCTCCTCCATTCTTGATGATTGACTATAACAAAAAAGGACAGTCCTATTCGTTAGAATAAAATTGTCCTTTAGGCGCTATATTAGGTTGTTCCTCTGCATCATCAAGTATTATTCAGTACCATTGGGTAAAAATTGATGTACAATTGATGTACTAACCTATTTTGATGTACAACAAAAACTCTTTTTAATCCACAAGAAGTTTCCGTTTTCTCTCAATCATTTCATCGATTCTTTCTATGAAAGACGCTACATCCTTGACATTTTCGCATCTTTTGATACGTCCGTCCGGGTATACCCTTTTCGAAATACTACCGGCTCCGCAGGCGACTATGGTCTGCACTTCCTCCATAATCAATATGTTATAAATTCCCTCTTTTCCGGTTTTCGCATATCCGACGTTTTCAAAATTGCCCGCCATATTTTTCTGCCGGTACAGATAATACGGAACCATCCCCATCTGCCCGGCATAATCAGCCGTCAGGCAAATCGTCTGATCCGTATTTTCATATGTCATGTTCTGGTATGCATCCCACTGCATCTTTAAGCGCGCCGCCCGTTTCAACGCAAGGGAATGGACCGTCAGATTATCCGGGCCAAGCTCCGCAAGCTTTTGCATCGTAGCTTCCACATCCGACAGCGTCTCTCCCGGAAGCCCCACGATCACATCCATATTGATATTGTCAAACCCAAGTTCCCTGGCAAGATAAAAACTCTCGATCGTCTGCTGCGCCGTATGGCGCCTGCCGATAATTTCAAGCGTCTTGTCGTTCATCGTCTGCGGATTGATCGAAATTCTGGAAATTCCCTCGCCGCGCAAAACCGCAAGCTTTTCCCGTGTGATGCTGTCCGGTCTGCCCGCCTCCACGGTAAACTCCAGGCAGTCAGAAAAATCAAAGCCAGCCCGCAGCATTCCCGTCAGTCTTTTCAGCTGTTTTGGGGTCAGCGTTGTCGGCGTGCCTCCGCCGATATAAATGCTGTTCAGACGCTTTCCTGCAAAATGTTCTGCGGTAAAGTCAATTTCTTTTTCCAGAGCATCCAGATACGCATCCACACGCCCGTTCCACACAGAAAGCGGAAACGAAGTAAACGAACAGTATAGACAAGTGCTCGGGCAAAAGGGAATCCCCACATACAGACTGTACCCGTTTTCATAATCCAGCTTCTCTAAAAGAGCACGCTCCCGCTTAGCGACTTCGATACTAAGCCCGATCTTTTCTTCGGAAACAAAATACGTCTGTTTCATGAAATCCCGGATTTCGTTTTCGCTTTTCCCTTCTTCCAGAAACGCCACAGGAATCTTCACCGGACGGATGCCGGTCAGCGTCCCCCAGGGCAGGTCTTTTTTTGTATACATACGCAGCAATTGATAATACGCCTGTTTCAGGCGGTTTTTCGTCTCTTTCCGATCGGAAAAATCCACGCGGACCGTATGCGATACGCGTTCCGATGACTCATCCTCCGGCATAACCATGATCTCAATGGAATCTTCCCGATAATTTGTAACAATATGAAACGATATCTCCTCTTTTGCCGGCTGCTCCCCCACGCCTACCAAAACATCTTCCGCGGGGAAAAAAGCTTTTACCAAAGAGTGGATATCGTACTCAAAATCAGCTCTGTTTAATTGAACCGTAATCATAGTCTCTCTCTTTTCTCATATATGGGATACGCTGCATCTATGTAAAATCCAAACGCGCTCCATACTCTGTCATCGATCAGCCGTCCTATAAAAACGGATTATGCTGTTTTTCCCAGCCGATCGTCGTAATCTCGTTGTGCCCCGGATATACGTTCGTCTGTCCCGGAAGCGTCATTAACTTCTCCCGGATCGAACGCAGCAGCACAGACGCGCTTCCTCCCGGAAAATCCGTCCTGCCCACCGAAGAGCAAAACAGCGTATCCCCTGCAAAAACCGCCTGTTCTTTTTCTATATAATAACAGCAGCCGCCTTCCGTATGTCCCGGCGTAAACAGCACGCGGACTGAAAATCCCGCCAAATCCAGCACATCGCCGTCTTTGACAAACACGTCTGCATGATACGCCGCAGGCGGCTCTCCGGTCATCCCGCTTAAATTGATGCCCGGCGTCTCCAGCGTCTTTTTTTCTTTTTCGTGGGCATAAATCAAAATCCCAAAGGCATCCGCAAGTTCCCGCGCCGCCCCCGCGTGATCAAAATGCCCGTGCGTTAACAGCACTGCCGCAGGCGTTACGTTCCGCTCTCTGATCTTTTGGATCAGCCGGGCAGCCTCATCTCCCGGATCGATGACCAGCGCTTCTTTGGTCTCTTCGTTCACTGCCAAATAACAATTGGTCATCACCGGACCAACGATATACTGTTCTGTCCTAAGTTTCGCCATAATTCCTCCCGTCAGCCTGCCGTACGCTCGATGTCGATCACGCTCTCCACCTGGCGGATCTTGTCGATCAGTTTTACAAGCTCTTCCCTGCCTTTTACATGAAATGAAACCTCAATGGTAGCAATCCCCTGTTTGCTCGTTTTGGAATGCATACCGATAATATCGATGGAACGCTCCGTAAATATTTTGGAAATATCCACCAAAAGCCCCGTCCGGTTATTGCCGTAAATCTTAAGTTCCGCCAGATACAGCCCGTTTGCGCCTTCGTCGGCTCCCTGCTGCCATTCGGCATCGATTAAGCGGACTTTTTCTTCTTCCGAAAGGTGGATCATATTCACGCAGTCGGTACGGTGGATGGAAACGCCCCTGCCTCTTGTCACATACCCTACGATTTCGTCTCCCGGCACAGGGCTGCAGCATTTAGATAAGTGCACTGCCACGTCATACAGCCCTTTTACCACGATACCGCTTCTTGATTTTTCCCAGACAGGTTTTTCTCTGCCGGCTCCTGCCGCGGCGTCTAAAATCTCCTCGTCCGTCATCTCTATGACGTGGTCTTTTTTGTATTCCTCATACATCCGGTTAACGATCTGGCTTTCCTTTAAGCCTCCGTGCCCTACCGTTGCCAGAGCGGAATTCCAGTCGTGGAACCCGTATTTATTTAAAATCTTATTCTGATATTCCGTTTTATTGATATCGGGCAGATGAATCCCTTTCGCTTTGCAGTATTGCGCGATCAGTTCTTTTCCCTTTAAAATATTTTCTTCTTTAAACTCGCTCCGAAACCACTGATTGATCTTGTTCTTTGCCTGTGTGCTTTTTACGATATTCAGCCAGTCCCTGCTGGGTCCTTTGGCATTCTGTGAAGTAATGACCTCGATTCTGTCCCCGTTCTGAATCACATAATCGATCGTTACCAGCTTGCCGTTGACTTTCGCGCCGATCATCTTATTGCCGACGGCAGAATGAATACTGTATGCAAAGTCGATCGGAGTAGAACCGTTCGGCAGATTCTTCACATCCCCTGTAGGGGTAAAACAGAACACCGTATCGGAAAACAAATCCAGATCGCTTTTCAAAAGACTCATAAACTCCCGGTTGTCAGACATGTCGCGCTGCCATTCCAGAATCTGGCGCAGCCAGCTTAACTTCTCTTCCTCCTGATTGGCTACGCTGATTCCCGTCCTGCCCTCTTTGTATTTCCAGTGAGCAGCGATTCCGTACTCTGCCGTACGATGCATTTCGTACGTACGGATCTGGATTTCAAACGGCTGTCCCGCCGGTCCGATCAGCGTCGTATGCAGCGACTGGTACATATTGGGCTTCGGCATCGCGATATAATCCTTAAACCGCCCCGGAATGGGACGGTACATCTCATGAATAATACCAAGCGCGGCATAACAGTCTTTGACGGAATTGACAATGATCCGAATGGCAAACAAATCAAAGATCTGATCCAGCGTCTTATCCTGGCTGACCATCTTCTTATAGATGCTGAAAAAGTGCTTCGCCCTGCCTTCGATCTCCGCCTCGATCTCCGCCTCTTTGATCTGCTGCCTCACTTCTTCTACCAGCTGACGGACATATTTATCCCGGACATTTTTCCGAAGGGCGACCTTGCGCACAAGATCATAATACGCTTCCGGTTCCAGATATTTCAAAGAAAGATCGTCCAGTTCCGTCTTTACTTTTGAAATTCCAAGCCGCTGTGCAATCGGCGCATAGATATCCATCGTCTCCCTTGCTTTTTCTTTCTGTTTCTCCGGTTTCATAAATTTCAGCGTCCGCATATTGTGCAGGCGGTCCGCTAATTTAATCAAAATAACGCGAATATCCTTTGCCATGGCAAGAAACATTTTTCGCAGGTTTTCCGCCTGTATTTCGACTTTATCTGCGTCATAGGACAATTGCCCCAGCTTGGTCACGCCGTCTACCAAAAGTGCGACCTCATCCCCGAATTGCGCCGCAATCTCTTCCTTCGTCATCACCGTGTCTTCTACGACGTCATGCAAAAGCCCTGATACGATCGTCTCTTTATCCAATTCCAGCTCTGCCAGTATAATCGCTACGTACAGGGGATGGATGATGTACGGCTCCCCGGATTTACGAACCTGCTCCTTATGCGCCTGATCTGCAATTCGATATGCCTTTTCAATCAGAGTAATATCGGTAGAAGGGTGGTATTTATGCACGCTTTCTATCAATTCCGCATAGAGCTTTTCCGGTTTTTCAAAATCCTGAGTTTCCCGAATCGCATCGTCTCCGCTATGAAATTCCTTTTCCATCTGCTCCAGATTTTTCACCGAAAGATCTGTCATCCCATCATCACCAACTTTTATCATCTTTTGAACGCTCCGCTTAGTTGTTAAGTATTATAATGAATTATGTCTCAAATTGCAACGATTAAAACAAACAAAAACCAACAAAACAGATTTGCGCCCTGTTTCCCTATATGCTATAATATTTCCATTCTAACAGAAAAAGGAGTCTTTTCATGAAAAAAACCGGATATTTTTTCTTTTGTTTTCTGCCGCTTTTTGCCTCGATCGGTCTTCAGTTTCTGATTACGTTCCCGATCATGGGATTTTGTATGATGGGGATTTTTATTTCCAACATACTCTCCGGCACAAAGTTCGGATACGAGGAACTGATGCAGCAGTTAATGCCCCTGGTAACCAACCAGGATTTCAGCATGTTTGTTTCCATTGCATTTGCCGTTTCCGGCATTCTGATCTTCGGCATCTGGTATACCTGCCAGTTTCACGGTTCCATGAAACTGCCGGCAAAGACGCTTACCAATCCCAAAATTCTGCTCGGTCTGATCTTTGTGGTTCCGGGTCTGCAGCTCATCTCTTCCATGATTACCGTGGTGACTGCTTCCTTTTTTCCGGGATGGATGGAATTTTATGAAAGCCTGATGGAAAGCGCTGGATTTACTGCATCTCCGTCTCTGCTTCTTGTTTTATATGCCGTACTGCTAGGACCGATTGAAGAAGAAATTACGTTTCGGGGCGTCATACTTGCCTCCGCGGAACGGGCGCTTCCTTTCTGGGCTGCAAATCTGTTTCAGGCGCTTTTATTCGGCATTTTCCACTTAAATCCGATCCAGGGATTTTATGCGTTTTTTGTAGGCATTTTTCTGGGATATGTGCGCAAACGGGGCGGTTCCGTCTGGGTCTCCTCGCTCCTTCATATTCTTTACAACGGATTTGCAACGTTTCTTTCCGCCGAAATGACCTCGTTTATGTTTCTTGTGCTCTTCCTTGCAGGTATGTATTTATTTCACAAAAATACTTCACCGGAAAGTATTAACCAATCTCTGGAAGTTTCCGATATGTAATTTGAATGCATTCGGAAATTCTTAATGGAACCAGGGACGGTATATTTAAGGAAATGGATTTTCTTAAACATACCGTCTTTTTTATTTCATTTTACAGGGAAGCAATATGAAATAAACCGGGTATCAATACAGGAGGGGTACACGTGATTATACAAGCAGGCAATGTAGCCATGACATCACACAGGAGTTATGAACGGACGACGGCTGTCTCATCTTCCCTTTCGCTCTGGGGCAGCGGATTTATAAAAAGCCGGAACCGGCAGGCGGTAACCCATTATCGGGAAGAATCCGATTCCGAAAAAAACAGATTTTCAAAAAATACCAAAGATTCCAAAGAGGATCTTTTCCAGCAGTTTAAACAGGCACAGAGCATCGGCAGCCCAATATCTATGAGCCAAAGGAGCACACCGGATCTTCATACGATCAAATCCCAGTCTCTCAGCTATCTGATGATGCTCTTATTTGGGGAAGGCAGCCTGATGCGGGACAGTTTCAGGAACAGTACGGCGGGTCAGGTTTCCTCCGGCGTTTCGCCGTACCAGCTTAGCGGCGGCAATTACACGGAATTTGCCTATCAGTCAGAAACGGAAGAGACGACGTTTTCTACAACGGGAACGGTAAAAACCGCAGACGGCCGGGAAATCAATTTTAATCTTTCTATGACCATGAGCCGCTCTTTTGAAGAGACCTATATCGGCAGCACAAATTTCGGCGCAGCGCTCGGCCAGCAGGCCGCTCTGTGCGATCCCCTGGTCATCAACTTAAATACCGCTTCTGCAAACGTAACCGACCAGAAATTTTATTTTGACTTAGATGCCGACGGCAACATGGACCTGATCTCAAATTTATCCTCCGGCAGCGGCTTTTTAGCCCTGGATAAAAACGGGGACGGAAAAATCAACGACGGCAGCGAATTATTCGGGACCAAAAGCGGCGACGGATTTGCGGATCTTGCCGCTTACGACGCCGACGGCAACGGCTGGATTGACGAAAACGACCCGATTTTTGACAAACTGCGCATCTGGACCAAAGACGCTTCCGGAAAAGACGTCTTATGCGCGCTTGGAAAAGCCGGCGTTGGGGCAATCTATCTTGGAAATGCACAGACCGATTTTTCCCTGAATTCATCCAAAGACAATGCCGTCAATGCACGCGTCCGCAAAACCGGAATCTTCCTCTATGAAAACGGAACCAGCGGAACCATACAGCATCTGGATCTGGCAAAATCATCTGCTTCTGCAAAGACGTCCGTATTTCGGGGACTTCGATAAAAACAAATCTGCAAAACAACTGCCGCACAGCGGATCATCGCTGTGCGGCAGTTGTTCTTTTATTTTATCTTTGCTTTTTTGCTCATGCCGCTCTTTTTCATTTTTTTCAGCAGGGCAGTCTTTTGTTTCTTTGTAAGTTTCTTTGCCGTTACCGTCATTTTTTGCGCTGTCTTTTTGAATGCTCCTTTTCCGATTGTTTTTAAGGCTTTTCCTTTCAGCGTCACTTTCTTTAATTTCTTACACCCGGAAAACGCGTCTTTTCCGATTTTCTTGACATTAGCGCCTATGGTAACGGAAGTAAGGCTTGTGTATCCCTTGAATGCTTTCTTATCGATTTCAACAACCGTACATACCATGTTATTGAACGTAACCTTATCCTCAATTTTTACGGATTTGTCTTTCTTATTTGTACCTCCGATAACCGCCAGTGTCTGATCCGACGCACGGATTACTTTATATTTGTATTTTCCGATTGTCTTTGTCTCCCCGTCCGTCAGCTTAGAAGGATTCGGATCTTTACCGATCGGCGGTTTCGATGCAGGTATTTTCACCTCAACATTTATCTCTGTCACCGCTCCATAACCATCGGCTGCCGTCGCCGTAATCACTGTCTTACCGCCTCCTTTTGCCGTTACTTCACCGTTCTTTGATACTTCCGCAACATTCGGATTCCGGGAGGCCCATACGATTGCCTGGTTTGTCGCCCGCGCAGGCTCTGCCGCTGCATGCAGGCTCTTCTGTTCCCCGCTCTTCGTAAATGTAAGCGTTTCGGGTTCTACTACGATTTCCGCTACCGGAACGTCATCACTTTCTGCCCCTTTTGCCAACAGAGAATACATCGCAGATTTTAACCGATATAAAGCCTCATGACAGGATGCCTGCGTCGCATTGTCTGCTCCCGCCGTGCTTCTCGCATCTTTCAATGCGTTCTCCAGCTCTTCCCATGACTGCGCAGTGTAATGCTTAGCATCCAGTCCCTCCAGCATCGTTTCGGCTTCCGTGAGCACTTCACTTATCTTTGCTTTCATTCCGGGAACCGTCTGCTCGTCGAATACAGACAACTTAAATTTCGCCTGTTTGATCCAGCACCAGTCATTGTGAACGTCATAATTCGGCAGGCTTTCCGAATATTCTTTGTCCCAGTGCCCATACGTGTCCGTAATAAACGTTCCGTCCGGCAATACGACAAGTCCCGAATAACCGGTATCGCCCGACTTGGCATTTGCCGCCCAATCCTCGCACAAAAGGATCCGGTAAGCTCCGTCGTTTAACTCCATGATATCGTCATAAGTTCCTACCCATGCGATCCAATCACCCGCCACCCAGTCGTTTTGGCCGCCAAATTGATTGTTATTATCCAGATCATACTTGATTTCCCGGAATGTGACGATCAGCCTCTGTCCGGTCGGATCCGTGGGATCGTACATTGCTTTGTGGCGCTCCCCTGCAAGAGAACCCGGAAGATCCACCGGCCTGCTCCAGGTTTCTCCTTCGTCATCCGAATAAAACATCGTTGCCGGATGATTGTGTGACTGGCTTCTTGCCAAACCGACGATCCTGTTTCCGTCCGGAGACCGGAATAATCCGACTTCACAGATCCGGTGGCTCGATTCTACCGAACGGTGTTCGCTCAAGTACGGCTCCGGAGCCGTCCACTGCTGGTTACCGTCTTTATCAAACGTCAAATACGACTTATAGTTTACAAAGCTGCCGCCGTCATGGTACACGCCCATCCACCGGTCGATATAGTTTCCTTCTTCGTCCTTTAACTGTATCAGGCTCGCCATCGCCACAACCGTTTCGTTTCTCGCTCCGTTCGGAAGGTTTTCACAATGAGTCGTAAACTCGGACCATGTTTCTCCGTTATCCGTCGATATGGAAGAATCCCATCCTCCGGTCAGAGCTCCGAATCCTGCCGGTCTGCCGGATATTACAATCAATTTTGTAGAACCGTCCGTCATGTTCAGTTTATAGATCGTAGGTGTTTCAAAAGAATCCAGCCAGCTAGACGGAACCTCCACTTCGCTCCAGCTTTCGCCGGCATCCGTGCTTTTCTGCATAATGATGCGCCCTCTTCCATGCCCTTCCGGATACACGGTAAACAGCGTCTTGTTATCGTCTAACATAATCATATCCGGCTGTCCGAGATAATGGCGCTCTCCTGCCTGAGGTCCTTTTTCTACATCGGAGAGATACTCCTCCGGCAATTTATAATCCGTCAAAGTATTCTTAATGATTAATTCCCTATCCGCAGGCGTAACTTTTACCTGCAGAAATGCCGTAAAACGCCCAGACCTTAACATAATTTCCGTATTGCCGATCCCCCTTGCGGTAACAAGGCCGGACTGGTCTACCGATGCAGCCATCGGATTTTTTGACTTATAAATAATCGTTTTATCATCCTGATTCGTCACCAGTTTTACCGGAATCTGATAAGAAGATCCCAGTTTCAGTTCTTTTTCTTCTGCCAGAAGATACAGGCCTTCTTTTTCACTTGTACTCCGAAGATATGTATCCGTAATCCTTGCTATCCCTGCTTTAAAAGCAGTTACCTCTGTCTTTAACCGTTCTTTTTCCGCATCGGACAAATACGACCGCCCCGAGTATGCCGTAGTTTCGATCTTATTGTAGAGAGACCGGATTTCATCAGCAAATTCCGGCGCCTGTTTTTCAATATAAAGCAGTTTATTGACATCCCGGATACCTTCCGCCATACGCTCCAAACGAACGGAACTCTTGCTGACCGGCGTCTCTGCATCTTTTTCATCCGGATAAACTAAAAAGCAGTCGCCCGGTTCAAACGCGTTGTGCGTTGCATCGCGAAGCGGGTCTTCCACCCACGCATCGTATGCCCAGCGCAGAAATCCTGCCGTTCCCATCTTTGCCGCATTCACGATCGACCAATAGCTCTCTGCAGGTGCACTTAAGGCGAAATTGCCCGGTTTATGCTCCGTACAAGAATATAACGTCGTCCGAAGCCCGGCATCTGTCCTTTCCTTTAACAACTGTGCAAACTCCTCTGCATGCGCTGCCGCCGCGTTATCTCCTACGTTCAGATCGTCTACGCGCATCGCGAGATCCCTGTTGCTCCCAATGCCGTCCATCGCTCCGGCTGTCTTTAGGCATTCCCCGTCTTCGTTTGTGACAGCTTCCACCATATCAAATGCCGCTGCGGTAAATCCCCGCTCATCGATACCGATATACGACTCGTCAAACCATCCCTTTTCCTCCAGATGACCGATCAAATCCGTCAGAAAATCCGTCCACACTCCTTTATATCTGTCGCTTCCTGCTGTAAATTTCTCGTACTGCAGCACGTCGCCTTCCCAGTATGTGAAAGAATTATGCCATGGAGCAATACTGTAGAGTACGATCTTGTCTCCGATGCCAAGATTTTTACAAAACGTTACCCATGCGTCAAAATCCGTATAATCATAGGAAAAGCTTCCGTCGGCATTCTTTGTCCATCGGATCATAGACGGATAATGCACATCATTTTTGCTGTAAGTCTGTCCGTTCCATGCTTCTTCCAAAATCGTTGCCGTAACCGCGTGTCCCCCGATTTCTTTATATTTCAGCATGGAAGATTCCATAATCTTAAGATGCTCCTTAGAAAACGGCGTTACGTTATAATATTCTGCGCTGCTATAAGGATATTGCCACAGCTCGATATCAAACGTATCTGCAAATGTTTCCGCATCCGGCAGTACAATATCCGCCACCTTTACCGTATATGTAAATACGATCGGTTCCGCGATATCATCCGCGCGAACCGTCAGCGTTCCGGTATAAGCGCCCGCTTTTGCATCTTTCGGAATGTTAAATTCTACCCATACCGGCTGGAGCTTATCCAAGCCGATATTTACGGATCCTCCCTTCTGATACAAAATGTCCGAAGACTCGCTTCGGTTTGTTGCAGTCTCTGCAGGAACCTCTCTGTTTATATCGCCATATCCCAGATAGGTTCCGTTATACGCCTTTGTGGATTTGATAAACGTTGCAGCCACATTCTCTGCAGCAATCGTATTGCTGCCGCATACCAGATCGCTTGCTTCTACCCTGACATTGTTCAGGCTGCACTCTTTGGAAAAAATCACCAGCTCACTTGTCGCTTTATCATTCTTCCACGCCGAAAGACTTGCAGAAAATACGTTCTTCTTCTCCACTTCCGAATAACGGTTCTGCGTATACTGCAGATCCGTATCCACGATCGTGCCGCCCATTTCCTTAGGATACGGCAGATGCGCCACCTCTGCATAGGACACCTGGTTCACAATCTTACTGCCGCTTTTTTCATTTAATGTGACCGCTTTTAATACATGCTTTCCTTCCGTAAGATTGTCTGCCGAATACACAGACTGCGCCGCCGTACGGGAGGAATTGTATAAATCCACCGTTTTTTCCTGTGCTCCGTCAACCGTAAACCGTACTTTTCCATGTGCCGGCGCTTTGATCGCAAACACAGAAATGGCATTTCCCTGAAAATGAATCTCGTAATAACATTCTTCCGCTCTTCCATTGGACTCTCCAAGATCAATGTACGATTCATCTTCGTTCTTCGTCCATTGATTATTTCCATATGCATCATATGACATATAGCTGAAATAATTTTTCTTCGCAAAATCCGTCACACTTGCCTTTACCGTAGATACCTCACTCTCCGCTGCCAAAACCTGCTCTGCCGCAAAAACCTGCTGCAGGTTCAGAGGCATTAGCAGCAGAACAGCCAAAATGATACAAATGAATCTTTTACCTTTTTGCTTCAACCTCATTTTCCTCCTTCTTCTTGTTTCTTTTTTCAGATTTCCGAATCATGGTATTTTAGCCCTCTTTGGAACTTTAGCCAAAAATCACCCCATAATTTGTTTTATTTTACCACAAATTTTCTATAGATTCAAATATATATCACCAAATCGCTGTGTTTTTGCCCGACTCGCCCGCATATTTTTCTGTTTCATTTGCCGTGTTTGATTTCCCGGGGTCCCGATATAATACAAAAAAGGATCTGCCGGCTGTTTTCAAAACCTGCAGATCCTTTATTCTCAGATCATATCGTTTCTTTTATTTTTCTCGCTTAGAGTTCTTCCTGTTCCACTTCCAATCGGTCCAAATGCCAGATATCATCTACATATTCCTGAATGGTGCGGTCCGATGAGAATTTTCCGGCGCATGCCGTATTTAACATTGCCATTTTCGCCCAGCGTTTTTCGTCTTTGTATGCCGCTTCCACTTCTCTCTGCGCCTGCGCATAGGAATGGAAGTCAGCCAGGATAAAATACGTATCCGCATACTGCGTACTCTGTGTATTCAGCAGAGAATTATACAGCTCACGGAACAATTCACTGTTCTGCGGAGAATAGAATCCGTTAATCAGCTGCATCAGAACCTTCCGGATATCCTGGTCATTGTTGAAGATATGCATCGGATTATAATCCCTGTTCTTCTCATGCGCAATAACTTCGTCGGAACTCATACCGAAAATAAACATGTTCTCCTTGCCCACTTCTTCGAGCATCTCTACGTTTGCTCCGTCCATCGTACCGATCGTTACGGCGCCGTTTAACATAAATTTCATATTGCCCGTACCGGACGCTTCCTTGCTTGCCGTAGAAATCTGCTCGCTGACGTCTGCCGCTGCAAAGATCCACTCTGCATTCGATACGCGGTAATCTTCGATAAATACCACTTTAATTTTATCGTGGATGCTCTTGTCGTTATTGATTACCTGCGCCACACTGTTGATCAGCTTAATCGTAAGTTTGGCGATTTTATAACCTGCCGCCGCCTTTGCGCCGAAAATAAAGGTTCTCGGATAAAAGTCGCGGTCCGGATGCTCCTTGATTTCATTATACAAATACATAATGTGCAGGATATTCAACAGCTGCCGTTTATATTCGTGCAGACGTTTCACCTGTACGTCAAAGATAGAACGCGGGTCTACGTCGATACCGTTGTGCTCTTTGATATATTTTGCCAGACGGACCTTATTCTGGTATTTGATGTTCATAAATTCATGCTGCGCTTTTTCATCATCCGCATAAAGAGCAACTTTTTTGATCTTGCTCAAATCGGTAATCCACTCTTCTCCCACATGGTCCGTTACCCAATTTGCCAGCAGCTGGTTGCCGTGCAGAAGGAACCGCCTCTGTGTAATACCGTTCGTCTTATTGTTGAATTTATCCGGAAACATCTCATAGAAATCCCTTAATTCCTGATTCTTTAAGATTTCCGTATGCAGTCTTGCCACGCCGTTGACCGAATGTCCCGCGGCAATTGCAAGATGAGCCATTTTCACCTGTCCGTTATAGATGATCGCCATACGCTCCATTTTTCCGTGATCTCCCGGATACTTCTGCTGAATCTGAAGAATAAACCTTCGGTTGATCTCTTCTACGATCTGGTAGATACGCGGCAAAAGCCTTGAGAAAATCTCGATCGGCCATTTTTCCAGCGCTTCCGCCATGATCGTATGGTTGGTATACGCGCAGACTTTTGTCGTAATATCCCATGCATCATCCCACTGCAGCTCTTCTTCGTCGACGAGATAACGCATCAGTTCCGCTACGGCTACCGTCGGATGCGTATCGTTTAACTGGAACGCCACTTTCTTCGGGAGATCGTGGATATCGGCATGCGTCTTTTTAAACCTTGCCACGGCGCGCTGTACGCTTGCCGACACAAAGAAATACTGCTGTTTCAATCGCAGCTCCTTACCTGCGATATGATTGTCGTTCGGATAGAGGACTTCCACCAAATTCTTCGCCAGGTTTTCCTGCTCTACCGCTTTCCGGTAATCGCCCTTATCAAAAGAATCCAGCTCAAAGCATTCCGCCGGTTCCGCGTCCCAGATGATCAGCGTGTTCACCATATGGTTATTATAACCTAAAATCGGCATATCGTAAGGCACGGCGCGTACCGACTGATACCCTTCCTGCTGGAATTTCACCCTTCCGTCCGGCATATTGACCGTACGGACATAGCCGCCGAATTTCACTTCATAGGTATACTCCGGCCGTCTTAATTCAAACGGATAGCCCTCTTTCAGCCAGTTATCCGGCACTTCCATCTGGAAACCGTCTTCAATCTTCTGCTTAAACATACCGTAACGATACCGGATGCCGCAGCCATACGCCGCATAGCCAAGCGTCGACAAGGATTCCATAAAGCAGGCTGCAAGCCTTCCGAGACCGCCGTTTCCAAGCGCGGGATCCGGCTCCTGGTCTTCGATCACATTGATATCAAGTCCCATTTCTTCCAAAGCTTCCGCCACTGCCTGATAAGCCGTCAGGTTGATCAGGTTGTTGCCGAGCGCGCGTCCCATCAAAAACTCCATGGACATATAATATACGACTTTGGAGTCTTTTTTCTTCATGCTGTGCTGTGTTTCCATCCACTGATTGATGATCACTTCCTTTACGGCATAGGATACCGCCTGAAAAATCTCCTGCTGGCTGGCCTCTTCCAACGTCTTGCGGTAAAGCGTTCTGACGTTGTCTTTAATCTCTTTCTTTAACAGTTCCTTATCAAATACTTCCTTTTTCAAGTTAGCTCCTCCTTTTCGGCTTTGTATATGGTATCTGTATGATGTTATACCAGTTTTTTTACTTCCATAACGACTGTTTCGCCGTTGATGTTCCATTCTTTTTCGTATCCGCCGAGCGTTTCGGTCACAATCTGCTCCGCAAGCACTTCCGATCCGATCGCCTTGCCGTTCTTCTCAAAAATTTCGGCGGCTTTTCCCTCTGCCCGGTAAGAAACGGCTATCTTATCCATGACTTCAAAACCGGCTTCTTTACGCATCGTCTGAATCTTGCTGACCAGCTCGCGGACAAATCCCTCTTCCATCAAGGCTTCATTTAAACGGGTATCCAGTACGACGGTCACTTCATTGTCGCCGTCGGTCACAAACCCTTCTGTCTGCGTCATGGTAATAAGCAAATCGTCTTCTAATAATACAACTTCCTGGCTGATGCTGTCAAGTTTTAACGCTCCGCTGCTCTTTAATTCCGCCATTGCCGCATTGCCGTCCAGTTGTGCAAGCGCCTGTTTGATCTGCCCTAAGTATTTGCCGTATTTCGGTCCTACCGTACGAAGCTGCGGCTTAAACGTATAGCTTGTAAACGCGCTGACATCGTCGGTAAATTCGGCTTTCTTGACATTTAATTCTTCTTCGATAATCCGGACATAAAATTCGGGCAGTTCATACGGGGCTTTGATATACATGCTGCCGATCGGCTGACGATTTTTGATATTTGCCGTATTCCGGCACGCACGCCCCATCACAACAATCTTTAACACGGAATCCATATTTGCTTCCAGCTCTTTGTCAACCAAGGATTCGTCAGCCGACGGGAAATCACACAGATGTACGCTTTCCGGCGCCGCGGAATCGGAATGGCAGACCAGATTGCGGTAGATATCTTCCGCCATAAACGGAATCATCGGCGCCGCACATTTTGCCACGGTCACAAGCGCCGTATACAACGTCATATAGGCGTTGACCTTATCCTGCTCCATGCCCTTTGCCCAAAAGCGCTCTCTGCTCCTTCTGACATACCAGTTGCTCATGTCATCCACAAAACCATCCAGCGCCCGCGCGGCTTCCGGAATACGGTAATTTCCGAGATTGCTGTCTACGTCTTTGACCAGGCTGTTCAATTTGGATAACAGCCACCGGTCCATCACGGACAGCTTCTCATATTCCAGTTTATAGTTTCCGGCGTCAAACCCGTCGATATTGGCATACAGAACAAAAAACGCATAGGTATTCCAGAGTGTTCCCATAAATTTACGCTGCCCCTCTAACACAGCTTTTCCATGGAAACGATTCGGCAGCCACGGTGCGGAATTGATATAAAAATACCAGCGGATCGCATCTGCGCCGTACGTTTCCAGCGCCTGAAACGGATCGACTGCATTTCCTTTGGACTTGCTCATCTTCTGTCCCTTTTCATCCTGTACATGCCCCAGTACGATTACATTTTCATAAGGGGATTTGTTGAACAGCAGGGTCGATTCTGCCATCAGAGAATAAAACCATCCCCTTGTCTGGTCCACTGCCTCGGAAATAAACTGCGCCGGGAACTGCTGTTCAAAGAGTTCCTTATTTTCAAACGGATAGTGATGCTGTGCAAACGGCATCGCCCCGGAATCAAACCAGCAGTCGATCACTTCCGGCACACGGTGCATGGTACCGCCGCAGTCCGGGCAGGCCATTGTCACTTCATCGATATAGGGGCGGTGCAGTTCTATGCTGCCGGCGTCTTTATTTCCGCTCCGCTCTGCAAGCTCCTTCCGGCTTCCGATGCACTCCTGGTGCCCGCATTCGCATTCCCATACGTTCAGCGGAGTCCCCCAGTAGCGGTTGCGGGAAATTCCCCAGTCCTGAATATTTTCCAGCCAGTCGCCGAAACGTCCTTTTCCGATGGACTCCGGAATCCAGTTGACCGTATTGTTGTTTCGGATCAGATCGTCTTTGACCGCCGTCATTTTGATAAACCAGGATTCTCTCGCATAATAGATCAGCGGCGTATCGCATCTCCAGCAATGCGGATAATCATGTTCAAATTTCGGCGCGTCAAAAAGAAGTCCCTTTTCTTCCAGTTCCTTCAATACCATAGGATCCGCTTTCTTTACAAACACACCCGCATAATTTGTCTCTTCCGTCATCTCTCCTTTGCCGTTCACCAGCTGTACAAACGGAAGGTCATATTTTCTCCCCACATTGGCATCGTCCTCGCCGAATGCCGGGGCAATGTGTACGATTCCGGTACCGTCCGTCATCGTAACATAAGAATCACAGGTAATATAATGCGCTTTTTTATGCTGTTTTTGTATGATCGAATCGGCAAAACCAAACAGCGGTTCATATTCTTTGCGTTCCAAATCCGTGCCTTTGTACGTCTCAAGCACTTCGTATGCAGCCGTATCGTCCGCATCGGCTGCAAGCGTTCCCAACACTTTATCCAAAAGCGCTTCGGCAAGATAATATGTGTATCCGTCGGCAGCCTTTACTTTGCAGTAGGTTTCCTCCGGATTGACACACAGCGCAACGTTGCTCGGCAGCGTCCACGGCGTCGTGGTCCATGCCAGAAAATAAGCGTCTTCGCCGATCACCGGAAAACGGACGATTGCCGAACGCTCTTTTACGGTCTTATATCCCTGCGCGACCTCCTGAGAAGAAAGCGGCGTTCCGCAGCGCGGACAATAAGGAACGATTTTAAATCCCTTATATAAAAGCTTTTTCTCCCAAATCTCTTTTAACGCCCACCATTCGGACTCGATAAAATCGTCATGGTATGTGACATACGGATCGTCCATATCTGCCCAAAAGCCGACCGTCCCGGAAAAATCTTCCCACATGCCTTTGTATTTCCATACGGATTCTTTGCACTTTTCAATAAACGGTTCCATGCCGTATGCTTCGATCTGCTCTTTTCCGTTTAAACCGAGCAGTTTTTCCACTTCAAGCTCCACCGGAAGCCCATGCGTATCCCAACCGGCCTTTCTCGGTACATATTTTCCCTTCATCGTCTGATATCTCGGAATCATATCTTTGATGACGCGGGTCAGCACATGACCGATATGCGGCTTTCCGTTCGCCGTCGGCGGTCCGTCATAAAAGGTATACGTTTCGCCGTCTCTGCGCATTTCCATGCTTTTTTGAAAAATATCGTTGTCTTTCCAGAATTTTTCCGTCTGTTTTTCACGTTCTACAAAATTCAGGTTTGTTTCCACTTTGCTATACATGATTTCCTCCTTCTATCTTCGGCGCAGGCAGGTAAATCCTCATTTCTTTAAACTCTCCTGCGCATAAATAAAAGCCCTTCTTCCTGTAATAGGACGAAGGGCTTACATTCGCTGTACCACCTGTTACAATATACTTGGAAACTGCTCGTTCCGCATATAGGATCCCCTTAACGCGGGAACTTTCGTCAGCGCCTACTTCTCCTGCCGTTGATCGTCTCGACCGGATTTCGGGCTGCAGCTTGGGAGTGATCTTCAGAAATCCGCTACTCATACCGGCTTTCACCAAACCCGGCTCGCTTTTATTTTCACCTGAACTCTTACTGTCTCCGTCATCGCCTTTTTCTCATCTATGACAGTATAAAGCGGATCGCTTTCATTTGTCAAGTACCGTCTTAAAAGGTATCGTAATCGTCATACCAATCATCATTCGGAACGGAATAGTTGTAATAAAAATCTTCTCCCAGTCCGTTTCGCAGTCCTCTCTGGAAACCCTCCTGAAAATCGGCAGACAAAAGAAACGAGATCACAAAGATCACAAACAAGACCAGAGACACCGCCGAAGTAATAATCCCCGCGATCGCCATCCCCTTCTTCGCCTGCGGCTTTGCCAGCTGCACGATCCCGAATACAATCGCAATGACTGCAAGCAAAACGTTCACACAGGTACAAAACAGCACAAGCGACACGATGCCGAGCACAAGGGACGCAACGCCGAATCCCTGGCTTGGCGCAGGTTCTGTGTAAGGATACGGCTGTTGGTATGGGGACTGTTCATATACGCCGCCGGCTGCATCGGCGCTTTCCCGATACTCGCCCTGTCTCTGCATGCCGCCCTCCTGGTAGATTCCCTGCCGTACCTCCTGCCGCGGTTTTTCCAATGAAACTTTCGGCGTACTCTCTTCCCCCACTTCTCCGTTTTCCCCCGGGAAGAAATTTTCTTCACTCATGACCCTCACTCCAATCTGAATTATTCTAAGTTTATATTAGCATAACTTCCTTCCGAAATGCAAGACGGGCGAAACCCATCCGGATCCGCCCATCTTCCATACCTTCTTCTAAAAATTACATATAGCCTTCCAGCGCTGCCATTCCCCCAAGTGCCGCAAGGCCAAGCGCTGCGATTACAATCAATGCAATGGCTAAAATCATTCCGATGATACCGCATACGATACCTGCCGTTGACATTCCGCATTTACCGTTTTTCTTATTGTACATAATTCCAAGAACAATGGCTACTACTCCGGCAATTATGCTGATATACCAGATACAGCATAATACAATCGATACAATTCCGAGAATCATAGCTGCAATCGCCATTCCTTTATTGCCGTCACCGTTCATGTTCATGTTCGGATACTGATTATCAAATCCTTCATTCATGTTCTTATCCTCCATTTTTTAAACTAAAGAATCTGTGTAAGCTCTGCTTATGCAGGTCAGATCTCTTCTGCCCAAAACAGGCCGCCTCAAAAACTTCTTATTCATTCTAACAAATATCCCAGATATTTTCAACACAAATATGAACTTTTCATAAAGAAATAGTAACAGTTCAGCCTTGCGACTGGCAAAAGAGAGAAATTGAAAAAGTTTT
>BLMD01000374.1 GCA_011959925.1 Lachnospiraceae bacterium | reverse complement strand
TGTGTTACGGACTTTCACCGATTAGATTGCGCCCATACTGGGCGCACGTATAAAAAAAACGAGACTGAAAGAGAAGTCTCGTTTTGTTCATTAGTTTATACCCAAAGGTTATAACATATAAATATAAAATTAACAGACAGATCCCCCATTTATTACACTGCCTTTTGCGCAGCGGCAAGAAACTGTCTTACATTTTCGGATGGATGCGGGGAATGGAGCAGACCATATGGGATGCTGTGTTCCCATTCTACCGGAATGACTTTCAAAAGAGGATGTACGCTTGCCCATCCAGAAATAGCTAAAAGCACATCATTACTGTTCTCACAACGGTTAAAAACTTCCATATTGTAAAAATCAAAGTCCACAATATGTATCTGTCTATGGTTCTGCCAGATGTCGTCCCTAAGCCTGTCCACATAATTGCTCCATTCTCGGCGCATCAGCATTAAATTTTCCCCATAAAGGTCTTTTACCGTAAGCCGGTCTTTTGCCGCAAGACGATGGTGGATGGAAACTGCACAGCAAAATGGCTCACGGGATAATTCAAGCCCTGCGCAACGGCGCAAGTCAAGCATAGTCTCATCAAATATCCCTCCTATTACGTCAATGTTTTTCCCAAGATTCCCTAATATTTCCCTGGCATTTTCCGGCGTATTCTCAAACGGGACAATCTGGAATTTCATCTCCGGGCAGTATACTTGTATTTTTGTCCAGAGCCGCATCAAAAGCTGTGCCGGGGTCATAGGGGAACTCCCGATACGGATTACTTTCGTATCTTCCTGCATGGCATTTTTTGCCCGTATGACAGAATCCCTGCAATACTGGATGATATATTTCGTGTCCTGGTATAAAGACTTCCCAGCTTTTGTCAAAGTCAGCCCCCTATGCGTCCTGTCAAACAGCTTTACATCCAAAGAAGCCTCAAGAAGGTTAATCTGCTTTATGACTGCTGTTGGGGTTATATAAGCTTCTTCTGCCGCTTTATTGAAACTGCCTGCATCTGCCACACGGATAAATGTTTCTAATTGCGGGTTATACATTTGAATTGCCCTCCTATTATTTATCTACAATAGCAAATATTTTTACTCAAAGTCGTTCCATCTAATTATACCTTATGTTGCCTTTCTTTAGGAAAAATTTTTAACTGTCCCAAAAAGCGTTGGAAAATTTATCATAAAGCATTTCCATAAAATGTTTTTCTCTTCATTTCTAATCGGCTTATATTATGGAAATCTTTATTTCTCGAAGAGCAAGATTCGCCTGAGTTACTCAAAACCCACATGATAAAAATAAATTGCGCGGATTAATAGCCCTCCAAACCAGCCGATTGGAGCGGCTATCCAAATTCCATTATAACCAAGCTTTGTGCCAGACAAAATAATAGCGACAGGCACTTGAAGACAGCACAGGGAACATATGGAAGCAATCATCGGCACAAATGATTTTCCATACCCCAAAAGCAATCCGTTTAATACCTGCATGGCTGCAAAGATAATATAAAAAGCAGGCACAATCTTCAGATAGCTGTTGCCAATATCTAAAACAGACGTATCCCTATTGAATATTGATATAAATACAGACGGAAACAATACAATGACAACAGAAATACACGCTGATACTGCAATCCCCATAACCAATGCGTATTTCCCGCCTTTCAATACCCTGTCTTTCCTTTTTGCCCCTAAATTCTGGGCAGTAAAATTAGTCATAGCCTGCCCTAAGTTCAAGGCGGGCATTTCTGCAAAAGCATCTACCTTAGATGCGGCAGTATATGCCGCCATGCAATCCGTGCCAAACCCATTAATCAGAAACTGCAATGACATAAATCCCACACTCACAAATACTTGCTGTATCATGGCGGGCGTACCTATCTTCAAGCTCTTTTTTAATTCTGCCTTGTCAAACTGTAAATGCAATACATTAATAAACAAGCTGCGATAATGTATTTTCATATATACCATACAAACGATAAATGACAAAAGCTGCGATAACACAGTCGCAAATGCCGCCCCTGCCACACCCATTCCGAATGCCTTAATGAACAATATATCAAGCACAATATTCAGAAGCGCTGCCACTATCAGAATATATGTAGGTGTTTTTGAATCCCCCATCCCGCGAAGAATATTTGTAAGCGCGTTATATGCAAACGTGGGGATAACGCCAATAAACATAATTTTAAGATATATGTCAGCCGCTTCAAGCAAAGCGGACGGCACTCGGAAGACAAGCAGAATCTGATAGGAAAAACATATGCCCAAAGCAGCAATTATCAAACTGAGGCAAAAGCAGAAAGCAAATCCCGTATCCATAACTTTTTTCGCAGATTCCATGTCCTTACTGCCAAAATAACGTGAAACCAATATGCTTGCCCCCATTGAAATGCCCATAGAAAGGGCAATCAGCAGATAGTGTATCTGAAAACTGAACCCTACCGCCGCCAGACATTCTTTCCCCAAAAAATTACCTACAATAACCGTATCCGCAAGATTATATAGTTGCTGGAATAGATTGCCGACCAAAATTGGCAGTGAAAATAAAAATATTGTCTTTAACTCATGTTCTCTCGTTAAATCCTTCATTTCGTAACCTCTTTCCTACTAAAATAAAATTTATTCCTTTTTGTTGCATGGTATTGTTTGCACACAATACATACAATATAGATTATATTCTTGACTTTGTATGTTTTCAATGCTAATATTGTATGTAAGACAATTTTGAGCAGGGAGGGAAAAAGCTTGCCAGTTAATTCTTTTGAAAATTACCCAATGCCATGGATACCCGATAAAGAAAAATTAAAATCACCAATTTATATATCTATTGCGGAACTTTTGGAACAGGATATCCAAAGCGGCAAACTGGCTGGAAATACAAAACTGCCGCCCCAAAGGGAATTAGCAGACTTTCTTGATTTGAACCTAAGCACAATAACCCGTGCATTCAAGATTTGTGAAAATAAGGGGTTAATCTATGCCAATATAGGGCAAGGCACATTTGTATCCCCAAATGCCGCCATCCCTTTTTTACATAAGGCAAATAACGGGTGCGTAGAACTGGGCATAATCAGACCTTTTTACCAGTATAATAAGATTGTCGCTGATATTGCGCAAAAAACCATACAACGCAATACTTCCCAGTATCTTTTTGAATTTGACAGCATATCGGAATCTTACAAGCACAAACAGACCGCCATAAAATGGCTGAAATCTTTCCATATAGAAACAGAGCCTGAAAACATCATGCTGACGGCAGGAACTCAAAATGCCCTGACGATTGTATTTTTGGCTCTTTTCCACTCTGGAGATAAAATCCTAACTGATTCTTACACTTATTCCAATTTTATCGGCTTAGCCAGACAGTTAAATGTCCAGTTGATATCAGTAGCCGCAGATGAGGATGGAATGATACCCGACCTAGTGGAAAAGCAGTGCAGGATAATGGATATAAAAGGAATCTTCCTAATGCCGTCCTGCAATAATCCGACAGGAACTGTCATGTCAATGGAACGAAAAAGGAAAATTGCCAGCCTCATACAGCAATACCATCTGATTTTAATGGAAGATGACGCTTATGGATTTATTGCAAATGATACAGGAGAACCGATTCAGACATTGATACCAGATAATACCATTTACCTGCACAGCCTGTCAAAATCACTTTCAGCAGGCTTAAGATGCGCATATATGGTTATCCCTGATTGCTTAAGACAAACCTTTCTTGAAACGGCTAATAATGTAAATTTGAAAATACCGCTGCTTAACGCAGAAATTATAAGCGAATTAATTGCAAGCGGCAATGCAGGCAGAATCATAGGGCAGAAAAAAAGACAGGCAAAAGAACGGAACAGGATATATAAAAAATACTTTCCAGACAGCATCTGCCCGAATGAATACAGCTTCTTCCAATGGCTGCCCCTGCCTGCCCATTATAACGGTTATCAGTTGGAAATGCAGGCAACAGACAATGGCATTCATATCTTCTGTTCTGACCGTTTTACCGTTGGCAAAGCTGAATCCACAGCTATAAGAATTGCAAC
Organism: Lachnospiraceae bacterium; assembly: GCA_011959925.1. Taxonomy (GTDB): domain Bacteria; phylum Bacillota; class Clostridia; order Lachnospirales; family Lachnospiraceae; genus Roseburia_B. The sequence goes on along the minus strand of BLMD01000374.1, from coordinate 1,215 downwards.
CTGTTCCCCTGATTCCTTACAACAATTGGAAACAGGACTGAAAACCCTAAAACATTTGCTGGATAAGAATCAGCAATATATTTCACAAGCTAATTTCATAATATAGTTACTCCATTTGAAAGGCGGCAAAGAATTATATTCCCTGCCGCCAATTCTGATTATATAAAAATAATTTCTCCGTTCACAATTTCCCTCGCACAAGCCCTTATATTATTTATTTTGCCTGTCCACTCTATGGCATTTTCTTCCTTTAGCCGTTCCGTTATGTCCTGTGCCTGTTTCATGCTCTCTATAAGCCTTTCAAAGCGTTCCTGCGCCTGCCTGTCAATGACGGCTAGATAGGAGTTCAGTCTGCCACTTGTGAGAAGATTGGTGTATGTAACCTTGTGGTACTGTTTCAGATAATCCTGATGCCGCTGTCCCCATGTGCCTATCGGCTGTTCTTCTTCGTTGGGTAATATTAAATCTGGAATAAGATACCCATTTTCTTCGTGATATGTGCCGCCTAACTGTTCAAATATTGACTTCATATGCAAAAACTCCTTTTCTGTATGGTTTGGTTTCTGCGGGGCATCTGCAAGCAATGTGTCAGCAGGCTGTATGTATATACTATCTTTAAGTTAAGTAATCCCCTTGCCTTTCATATTTGCCGCCCAGTTCCTCAAAAATCGTCTTTGCCATTGTCTGTTACCTCCACATTCTTTTTTATTTTGAATGTCCGCAAAATCCGTCCTACATCAGCAGAACACCGGGACGGTTTTTCTTCATTCCCACAGGAATGGTATAAACATCCAGCGCACCGGCTTCCATCAGGCATTCCATAGCAAAGCCGATCCCCTCCGGCGTCATATCATCCAGATTACAGCGCAATTCTATCACACTGTCCTTTGAACCATCTGTCTCGCCCCACATTGCCCGAATACAGTTGGCCTGCTCAAAATCCTTCTTTCCCATCCCATATCCGGTTTTCTTTACCCGCATCACCGGTCTGGAATCAAACTCCTGGCAGAAATACTTAAGCAGCGCCGCACCCGTAGGAGTACACAGCTCGCCCCAAACGGAGCCTCCATAACTGGGAATATCCCGCAGCAGCAGTTCCGTGGCGGGGGACGGCACCGGCAGGATGCCATGGGCACATCGTATCTGTCCGCTTCCCACATGGAGGCCGCTGAAAAACATTCTATTTTTTTGATATTAAATTATTGATGTACGCAA
>BLMD01000373.1 GCA_011959925.1 Lachnospiraceae bacterium | reverse complement strand
CTTAAGATATTTTTATCCCCATCTTTTTGAAACTGCCCGTATCCTTGGTGTTTAAGCACAAAAAGATGAGGATAAAAATCAATCCGTATGCCATCATATAATCACCATTACAAATTTGGAGGTGATTTTATGATTAAGCACTACAATGACTATGTCCAAGAGATGGTCAATCTCATGGTCGAAAGCGGTTTTGGCGAGTATGGAAGAACTGCCCGTAAACGCTGGTATGAAGCTTTTGGCCGCTATTTATCAGAGGCCGGACTTGTATACTCTGATGAAAATGTTTCAAAATGGCTTGAGGAGGTGGTAAAACCGGCAAATACCAGACAACAATACCATGTGACTGCAAGGTATATGGAACAGCTCCGGGAATTCATCCGCACAGGGGAAATACGGATCGAGAATCTCCTTTTGGTGAAGCCTGACCACGATAAGCTGCCCCCGGAGATACGGGGCACTCTCGATGAATATCTTGCTTCCCGCGAACCGGATTACAGCCCGGAATCTATGCGTCTTGCAAAACTGCACACGGCCAACTTCCTTTTGCGGCTCTGCGCAGAAGGGATGATGAGAATGGAGATGCTCTCCTATGAAATTCTGGCGGCAGTATTCCGGAGCCGTTGGAACGTTACTCCAGAACAAAGATCGGTGATCCTGAGCCATGGCCGCCAACTGCTTGGCTTTCTTCATGAAAAGCATGGTTTCCGGCGGGGATTCTCCATTCTGTTAGAAGATTCCGTGTTCCAGTATGCATATGTCCCCGGATTGTCCGATGATGCCGTCATGACAGAGCTGCTGCGTCTGAGCCGTGAGCACTCTGTCTGCACTACGGAAGAAATGTATCTCATGATCGCCCGGTTTGCGGACGGGTACAGTGACAGAGGGTATTCCTACACCATGATCAAGAGGGTTACCCATACCCTCCGGTGTCTGTATGTTTTTCTGGATATGCATGGTCTGGACTACTCGAGCTGTTGACAAACCTCTTGCCAAAAAGATTTGCATATAAGAAAATATATGT
>BLMD01000372.1 GCA_011959925.1 Lachnospiraceae bacterium | reverse complement strand
TGGATAATCTAATGTTATCCGTTAAAGAAGCGGAATAGAAGTAGCATGGATGATTGAAAGTTATCCATTGAATTCTGTAACAAGAACAAAATTGGTATTAGTAACTATTGAAAGGGTCTTGTAAATTATTAATAAAAAGAAAAGGGGGAAAGATATGAAACCATTTTTTTCTGTTTTAGTACCTGTTTATAATGTTGATCAATATCTTGAACAATGTTTAAAAAGTTTGTTGAATCAAACGTTTAAAAATTTACAAATAATTTGTATTAATGATGGATCAACCGATAATTCTCTGACAATTTTAAATAATTATTCAGACAAGGATCCACGCATAGAAATTTTAAACCAAAATAATAAAGGTTATGGTTACTCACTTAATAGGGGTATGCAGCTCGTAAAAGCAAATTATATTTCAATTGTGGAACCCGACGATTTTATAGCAGCAGAAACTTATGAGTCATTTTATAATGATACGCAGGAATATCCACAGGCAGATATCATTAAATATGCATATTGGAATTTTCATAATGATTCTGCGGAGAAAAAAATCGAGCCGTCGAATTCCTCATCGTTTACCCCTCCCGTTGAATCTTTTAAAATTTCACAATATCCTCAATTGCTCTTATATCATCCATCTATATGGTCAGGTATCTACAAAACCGAATTCTTAAAAGAAAATAATCTTTATTTTATAGAAGCATCTGGCGCAGCATGGACGGACAATCCTTTCTTTATTGGGTCTATGTGTTTGGCACATAACATTATATGGAGAAATAAAAAATATTATTATTACAGACAAGGTCATCTTACTGCTTCCAGCAACCTGACAGATTGCAAAGTACCAATTATGCGCCTTTTAGATATATTTGAGTTTATAGAAAAAAATGAGATTTCAGATTTTGGTATTTTACTATGTGTTTACAAACGGGTATTTCATTATATAGATATTGTTTGCACACATAAAAACTATTTTCAAAATGAAATAGAACCTTTAATTCAAAAAGTTCTAAAGCATGTGGATCCAAATATCGTACACACTGAGCTCTTCAGCAGACAAGAACAACAAACATTGCAAAAATATACTGAAGAAAGGAAATATATAGAATGAAGATATTGGCACTTACAACATCAGGTTTTGCGCCTACGCACACGGATAAGCTCCTTTCTCAGATTGAATATTTAAATAGTTTTACAGATATGCAGGTTATCGTAAAAAAAGATATCCCGTTAGCAGATATAGAACATCTCATAATGTCTCAAAATTTTGACTGCGTCTACCCATCTACTGTTTTTAAGTACTCAGAAGATCAAAAAAGGATTCTGTCATTCAATAAAATACTATTCAAAATTTTAGAATACCATCATCAAGCATATATTGGAAGCGAATTGTTTGTGCATATGCTATTAAATGATAAAGCTTTGACAAACATACGCTGCGGAATGTCGTTACCTAATTTACTGCTTACCAAAATTTTTTGGACAAAAAGACACAAAGATGCATTGCGGTATATTGCAAATGCCCCTTTGCCTGTTATCGTCAAACCCAACACGCTAGCAGCATCGCTTGGCATATCAAAAAATTCTATTGCTTATACCGCAAATGATCTGGCTGACATTATAACAAAACAATTTCATGCATTCCCCGATGTTTCCGAATTATTATTGGAACACTATTTAAAGGATGCCAAAGAATTTACAGTTTCTGTGACTGGAAACGGAAACAAGGTTCTTTGCAATACAACTGCATTAGTTTCTCGAAAAAATTCGTATGAAATATATTCTTATACCAATAAAAATCTTAAGGAAGCGGAACGTACCTTAGTTTATAGCAGTGATATACCACTTTCTTTAAATATTCAGCTAAAACGGTGCGCTACATTTTTGTCGCAATTATTACATACAAGAGATTATTCACGCTTTGATTTTTTGGTAGATACAAATGAAAATATTTATTTAATTGATGCAAATTCACTTCCATCTTTAGGAACTAACTATTTATTAGAATATGTAAATAAACACTTAGTAACACAACAGCAAATTCTTTTGCTCATATTTCTTGTATTTTGTAAACGTCAAGGCATACCGTGCTCAGAGTATAAAAAAAATATACCTGATGAAATTTTAAAAAACATTTTTTAATGCAGATTGCAATGTCTCTAATTTCAAGTAGGAATCATTTAAATATTTATGTTTTTTATAATTTAATTTTTGATAGTAATTAATAGAAAATTGACAAGCATTTATGCCGTCTTCTAACAATTTTTTTGTAATAAAGGGTTTGTTTATATTTTCGCACAATATTCCAGAAATTTGATTGCAGCAATCTGCAGCACGAAAGGGAATATTATAATGTACGGCTATGGCAAACCCTTCCTGCAAACGCTTAAGAGCTTCCATAAAATTTCCTTGTATTGTTAAGATTCTTCCCCACATACGAAAAGCTTGTATTTTTCGCACCGGAACAGGATAATAGGGCAAAATTAAGTCCATTTCCTCTGCATAAGTCACAGCATCAGAAATTGTAGCAAGACTTAAATAATATCCTGCTACAGTACTTTCTATAAGTTCTGCAATAATTTCTAATTGAAGCGGTATGTGATTTGAATTCTTTGCATATATATAAACTTCATCGAAGAGGTCTTTTGATATGTGATAATTTATTATTGTTTCTTCCGCTATATCTCCGCTAAATAAATCATTCTGAGTTTTGTTTTTATATATAATTCCTTTATTCATCTTTAAACGGTAAATTAATAGATCGTCATTTAACAAAGCCAAATCATAACTATTATACAGTTTCAATGCTTTATCAAATTCAGTTAATTCTCTATACATAGCGCCTAATTCTAGCAATGCTTGACATGCTTCATTAAAACAGGCATTTTTATATATATTCTGATATACAATTTCCATCAAGTTAACTGCCTGATTCAGATCCCCATTATTTCTTAAGAGAATTGCTAATAAATAATTATTTTTGTCTTTTAAAATTTTAGGCAGATCATTATTATTCAATTTGTTAAAATTTTTACATTGCTGAATAGCGAAACCATAGGATCTGTCATCGTTTTTTACTGGAAATATCCATATGTACCTAGCATTGCTATAATAATTTAGCGCTTGTATTAAAGTTGTATTGCCTATACTAGAATTATTAATAAAATGATCCAAATTTTCAATAAGCTCAGATTCAAAAAATTGATAATTATCAAATCTGTCATTTATTATATTGTAAAATAAATAGATAAAATCCTCAAAATCTGCTTTGCAAATAATTGATTCCATAATTTTAAGAAAATTATATAAATTATCATAAAATAAACACGAGTTATTTAACAGAGAAGATATGAAAATGGAAATCTGTTTACTGTCGTGGTCATTTATGATTGTAACTAAATATTTTTTGAAATTTTCTTCATCTATTTTGTATAATATTTGCAATAAGACATACATACTTTTCTGAAGTATGATAGAGCCTTTATGTTCATCATTAATTTGATTAAAAGCTCCGTTAAGATCAGACTTAAAATTCTTAAGTATATAATACGTAAGCATAAATTCTTCTATTTTATCGTGCTCAAAAAACACATAATTGTGAGAAGATTTTTTTAAAATGGAATGTTTGCTCAGCCATTCAAAGGTTTCAGCAGCATATTCGTTTTCGTTTGAAATTCCAACAAACAATTCAGAAGTTGTCAATATATAATCGGTTTCTTTAAAATATTTTACACTAATAATATATGACAAAATCTGATTGATACAGTCTGTTGAAACACATTCTAATTTTGCAGATTTAATAATATTTTTAAACCAGAACTGATATAGTGCATATTCATTAGGCATCAAATTATCAAGTATATTACCTGTGTTTATCCGACAAATCATATCTAAATATAACGGTATATAAATTATATCACCAAATTTATCAAATAATAATTCCGCAGTATAAGATTCATTTAATTTATATTTATTTAAAATTTTTTCAATATCTCCTTTTTTAAAGCCAGAAGCAACATATAAAGTGCATTCATTTCCTGATTCATCCACATAAGTAAAAAATGAGCTGTGAGAAGGAACCAAAGACGAATTATGTTTTATTTGATAATAAAAATCAGTTCTACAGGTGATTAACAAACGAATATTTTTAATATTTTCTTTAGATATAAATTCACATAACTCTAACAATTCTTTATAAATAGAGATAATTTGTTGTAATGGCATGTTGAGTTCATTAATTGCATCTATAATAATTAATAATTTTTGTTGTCTTTGGCAAAGCATCATATTAATGTGAGGAAGTACTTCTTTCAGATCAAAATTTTCCCCAAATAAATTTTCAGAAAGATTATTTTTCCATATAAATTGCTTAGATTGTATTGGCAAAACCATATATTCAGTATCATGTAAATCAAGTATTAACTTTTTTAACATGGAGGTCTTTCCAATTCCACTTTCTCCAAGCATAAATAACCCACTACTTTCAGAAGTCAAAAATTCCTGTAATATTTTTGACGTTTCATTTTTAATAAGAAGGTGTTTATCTGATGGATCAATAAATTCATTCAGTAATTTTTCTGAATATAAACATAATTCGTCAAAAAAATTTAACGCAGTATCTTTACGCTCTGTCTTCACATCCACCTGCACATACAATATATTGTTATAAAACAATATATGGCGGTCATCTGTTATTTGTTCTAAAAAGAAATTTTTTAATATGCGTTCGTATATTTCCCTGAATAGTGTATTTGACATTGAATTTAGATGTATATCAATCTTTTTTTCATGAGCCAGTATCTGATATAAATGTTTTTCTAATGAATGTTTTTGACTTATACCTATTATATCATTTCCTTCACCACTTGTTTTTATAAATAACATTATTCTTTGGATCAATAGAAATAATGATAAAAATTCATTTAATGAAATTTTTCTTAATATAATTCGAAAATCCCGTTTTTCATCTATAGATATTGATACTTCGCAATATGATTTATTATATTCTGAAATCACGCCCATTGTCATACTGCTAAGCCAAAAAACAATATCCCAAAATTCTTTGTTGATTTTAGGATTTAATGTGTTTTCTTCATATTTTTCTCGAAGAATGTTTATTAAATTGATATTTGTTATTGGATAACCTTGACATAAGCACCAGATTTCAATGGAAATGCCAAACAAAAGACTGTCGATCTCATTTTTTATACAATCTAATATTTCAAAAGGAATTACTCTTGGATCCAATTGTCGTATAAATGATTTCACTAATTGTTTATGTGAATCTGCATAATAAAAACTATGAGCCTCCCACTTGTAATGCGAAAGACTCTCTTCTAAAATTTTAAGCATCGTATTGAAAATTTTTTGGATATGAAAATTTAAAGATATATAATCTTTTATATAACTATTTTCCCATAAAGCATAAAAATTGTTATTTTTATCTTTTTTTTTATTATTTAATAGAGATACAATTTTTTCAAAAATTGTATCAAAATCCCCATATTCATTTCCGTATAAAAGATTATATGCAGATCCCCGTTTTGTCATCCAAGAATAAATTGGACCAGTTTCATAATCACTATAATAATTAGGTTCATTATATGTAATCCAATAAGAACAATGCTCATCTGATTCATTCAAGGCTTGAATTATGCCCATATCCTGAGCGCGATATCCAGCTATAATTACAATACCATTAGTAAGTTTTCGAATCTCAGAACCAATCTCGTCAGGAAGTCTGTACAATTCAGATGGGGCAAATCGTAAATGACCATATCTTATATCACCATGAGCTTTTAAGAGTGTAAATTGTGGATCTTCACCTATTACATATTTCATATTACCCACTTGTAAATTATATGATAGACCTGTGAAAACTTCATCCAGCATCAAATCAAAATTAGTAGTAATAATATTATTTATGTAATTATTTTCCACAAGAAAACGAACAAGTCTGTAGCCCTTTGAAGGTTCCATATCCTTAAAATAGGTTTCTAACATATGTATTCTATCTCGTCTTCCCTGTCCGTTCCAAGCATAGTCAACAAACTGTTGATATAAATCAGACCAATTATCTGGAATATTTTCATTTGGAAGCGAATGATTTTTAACAATATCTTTTATGATAGCATAGGTTGTAATATCTTTTTTTGAGGAAGACAAAGAACATCCAGCACCTAAAAATAAAGTAACTTCTTTTCGCCCATTATTCTTATTTTCTCTAAGATTATAAACTAATTTGATTAAACATTGCTTTAACGCTTCATCATACATATTTTTCTATTCCCTTAATAAAATCTTAAAAAATTATCCTATAATCTCTTGCATCTATCCGAAAAGATTATTGAACGGATAACTTTTAATCATCCATGCTACTTCTATTCCGCTTCTTTAACGGATAACATTAGATTATCCA
>BLMD01000371.1 GCA_011959925.1 Lachnospiraceae bacterium | reverse complement strand
ACAGGTGTAAATCCTGTCTCATTTATTGATTATACCCAAAGTTCAGAAAGAACCGGAATTCTTCGGGTGCGCTTTTTTTGCGCTTTTGGCTGCAGGCATCAGCCGCCGTTCAGGGGCCGTGCGCCCCCTCCGGTCTTGAAAATTGTTTAACCAAATTTCAAGACTGGAGGAAATCTGAATGAAAATTAAATATGAATTTGCGGATGGGACTGTATCAGAGGTTGAGGTGGAGGAATCCATCGGTGCCGTCATCATTGAGGACAGGCGGCTGGAAGACAACCTTTCCCGCAAGGAACATTACCACTGTTATTCGCTGGATGCAGCTCAGTTCGAAGGTGCAGAGTATTCTGACGGGGAAACGCCGGAAACGAAGATGGAGCGTGAAATGGACACGGAGCGTATCGCCCAGGCATTGGACGGGCTGTCGGAAGTGCAGCGCAGGCGGATTCTGATGCTGGCGGGCGGTATGTCCGTCAACGAGATTGCGCGTAAGGAAGGCGTGCATCACAGCGTGGTCTCAGAAACGATATCTGCGGCCCGGAAAAAATTTAAAAAGTTTTTCTAAAAACACCCCGCCGAACACCCCTCAAAATCTCCGTATAGTGAAGGGCATGAAATCAGCCGCCCTTCGGAAATGGAGGAGATGGAAATGGAACACACATTGAGGATCAGTGTTTCAAAGGAGCCGGCATCCGGCGGGATCGTGAGCTGCCGCCATATCTCCGTGAGGGAGCGTTTCTTACGCTTCCTCCTTGGGGAGAAGCGGAGGGTGGCCATCATCGTGCCGGGCGATTCTGTCCGGGAACTGGCAATCAGTGAAGTCATGGAAGGAGGAAACGTACATGGGAAAAGTGAAGTTACTGCTTGATGTCATAGGGGACCTGCGTTCCCTTGCCGACAACTTACAGGCTGTTGCGGATGCAGTGGCGGACAACGGTGCCGTGGAAGCAGGGAGGACAGATACAAAGGAGCCGGAAAAAGCGGGAAAGGCTGGGAAGGCGGCAAAGAAAGAGGAAAAGCCTGCGGCAAAGCAGGAGCCGGAGGAGAGGCCGCTGACGCTGGAGGAAGTCCGCGCAGTGCTGGCGGAGAAGTCCCGCTCCGGACACACGGAGGAAGTGCGGGAACTGCTGAATAAACACGGCGCGGATAAGCTGTCGGAGATCGACCCGGCGGAGTATGCGGCACTGCTGGCGGAAGCGGAGGTGCTGTGATGGGAAGACACGCTTTATTGTCAGCATCCTCCAGCCACCGGTGGCTTGCCTGCCCGCCGTCTGCAAGGCTCTGTGAAAATTATGAGGATACGGGCAGCGAATATGCGCAGCAGGGCACCGATGCCCACAGCCTGTGCGAACACAAGCTGAAGCTGTCCCT
>BLMD01000370.1 GCA_011959925.1 Lachnospiraceae bacterium | reverse complement strand
TTGGTGCTTTGGGAGATTATATTCATTTTGGAATTACAGTTTGCGGAAACTCAAGTTTTCCACTGCATAGAAAGCTGTTTGCTGTCCGATAATCTCTCAGAAACTGGCGTTTCCGTCGTTGAATTATTACCGTTCATAGGTTTACCTCCATTCCTTGCCATGAAATACCGTGGGATAAGTCTGCACCCTTTCAGGTCAGGGCAAATCTTGAACCCCTATACTCCGCCATTACAGCAGAGCCATTCGCTTTTTATCCCATTCCTTTACCCTCTGCGTCATTTCTTCCCCTTGCGGGGTCGATACCTTAAATAAGGAACACATAGGGCTTACCAAGTTCCGCATAATAAATAATTATGAATGCCTTAGACGCCATCTTTGAGCCGGGAGGAATCACGTCCATTTGTTACGGCGTCGCGAAAGTCACCGCAACCACCTCCGCACCTTTTGGTGTAAGTGTATCAGCCTTATTTCACTTATTCCCTGTAACGACTCTTACAATGGTTCACATTACATTCGTCATAGCACTCTTATCCTAACAGTACGCCCGACTTAGGCTGTCAGGTTTCCCATATTGTCCCACAAGCTTCCCACCTGAACGTTGCCATTCACGCAGATTGTGGTAGGATTACCCCAAATGGATAGGGTAGCTGACGACCAGCAATTTATTATGCGACTTCTTGTCGCACCTCTCGTTCGGGATCGCATATGAGAATATCGTCCCCGGTGGCAAGGGCAAGGAACACAATCAGCATTTTTGCGCTGAAGGATTTGCCGCTCCCCGGCACTCCTAACAGGAAGGAATTAGGATTCAGCAGCTTCGCTTTGTTGCACATGATAAGGTTATGGGAGATTGCGTTCTCCCCGCAGTAAATGCCGCCCTCGTCCATGATTTCCTGCACCCGGAAAGGCATCAGCACCGCAAGGCTCTCCGTGGTAAGTGTCCGAAGCGCATTGATTTTCCGGTGTCCGATTGGCAGGGCGGTATTCAATCCGTCCATCTGCTGGTATTTCAAAGTGGAAAACTGGCATAAATGCTTTCTTGCCACGGTCAATATCGTATCCGTGTCTGCGTCAAGCTGCTCTTTCGTGTCGGCGGTATGCACCAGCGTCAACACTGCAAACATCATCCGCTGGTCACGGGTGGTCAAATCGTCCAGAAACTCCTTGCTCTCCTTCCGCTGCTGCTCCATGTCATAGGGGACGACTGCGGAAAAATTGTTGTTGGCGTTCTGTTTCCTCTGCCAGTTGGTGATATTGGTTTCCACGCCCAAAAGACGGTTCTCCACCTCCCGCACCGCTTCATCTGTCGGGATGGGTATCACGTCAATGCTCATCATCAGGTTCCGGCTCAAATCCGTAAGCTCCGCAATCATGTTGTCTTTGATATAGGACGCATACTCTCTGAGGAAAAGCACACGCCCGTAACGGTTCCCCATGCGGAAATGGTCTTTTTCAAACTCAAGGCTGTCCGGGCAGATAAAGTCCTTAAAGCTATGCCCTTTCCGCATAGTTTCTGACAAGTCAAACCGGAAGCTAGTTTCCTCCCCGGTACGGTAGAAGTCATGCAATGCCCGCAGCTTATCCGTTGCGTCCATCTCCACGCATTTGGAGCCTAACCGTGAGAAATGGCTCACTAAGTCCGTGCCGATGCGGGCAAAATACGTCCTCGCCTCCTCGATGGATTTTTTATAGACGGATACCGTCACATACTTTTCCTGCACAATGCTGTTGGCTCCCGTGGCTTTCTCTAAGAGCATGGCGTTGTACTCTTTCCGGTACAAATCAAGCCCGTCCTCCTGCATGGGGATTAAGATTGCCTTCTCAAAGTCCTGTTTGTTCAGGCGGCGGTTGTTGATGGTGATTTTCGTGGTTGCGCCGCTGTCAAAGGAATTGAGAAGCTCGCTGTACTCAAGGAACATGGCCTCCTTGTCCTCCCGGCTCGCCACCGCATAGTTGATGTCCACAAATTTATAGGTTCTGGCAAATTTGTTCCGCCCGATCTGGAAAATGCCGTCCGCCCATACCGCCTGGATGGGGATTGCCTGCTGTACCCCTTTGGGGATGACAAATTTCTCCTTGTCCTGCTTGAAAATATTGCTCAATGTCTTAATCATTCCGTTTCCGCTCCTCCCTTTCATGGTTCTCAATGCACGGCTTCACTGCTTCGTAATAGATGTTTTCCGGGCAGAACAGCAGGCGTTTCGGGATAAGGAACTCCGACTTTATCCACGCCCACAAAAACTGCTCTGCGTTCATCCCGTGGTAGCGGATAAAGCCTAACGCCGCAAAGGGAGCCGCCCCCAAAATGCACATCCAGCTCACGGTTTCCGTCCCCACATAAGGACTGAGTAAAAAATAAAGCCCGACGGCAACGCCGCAGGCTAAGACAGAAAAAACGAACTGCCGCATGGACAGCCCGAAAAACATGGATTCCGTGTAATTACGGATTTCCCGGTTTATTTTTACTTCCAAAATAATTTCCCTCCTTAAATTTGAGCAAAACAAAAGCATCAACCATTTCTAGGTTCTTTCTGAACTTTGGGTATAATCAATAAATGAGACAGGATTTACACCTGTC
>BLMD01000369.1 GCA_011959925.1 Lachnospiraceae bacterium | reverse complement strand
GACGGGACAGGGCGGCTTCTTTCTCCATGAAAATAAGCTGCGAGTTCATTTCCCCGCCGTTATACTCGAAGGTGCCTGTCATATGCATGACAGAATCCATGAAATATTCTGCCGTGCGCTCATCCGCCTCCAGCGTATCCTCCATAAAATCCTGCACTTCACCGTTGTCACCGCCAATCGCGAAGGTGACGTGCTCCGCATTCAGCCTGTCGTGACAGCGTTCGAAATTCTCCCTGTAATCCATGGACAGCCAAAGCCACAGGTTCAGCATGAGAGCCGCCAGAAATATGAGCACGATAATAGCCGTAGTCTGCCCCTTTGCCTTACGCAGGTTGGAGCGTGCAAGAAGAAAGCTTTTTCCCATACCTACCACCCCATTTCCGCAAGGAAGGCTGAAAGCTTTTCCTGTCTTGCCGTATCATCCGGCACATGACTGCTCCTGTCAGCTCTATGCGCCTTATCCGCAGGAATCCTGCCCCTGGGGGTATCCCCTTCTTCCGTCGCAGGTTCTCCTGCACCATATTTCCCAAGATCGCACTCTCCCAGGATCACACCGTCCTTTAAGTAGAGGATGCGGTTGCCGCGCCGTGCAGAACGCATATCATGCGTCACCATCACGATGCTCTGTCCCATCTCGTTGAACCTGGTCAGCGTATCCAACACGTCCAGACCAGTCTTTGAATTCAACGCGCCTGTGGGCTCATCGGCAAACAGGATTTCCGGGCTGTTGATCAGCGCGCGCACCATCCCCGCACGCTGGGCCTCCCCGCCCGATATCTGCGCCGGGAACTTCTTCTGCGTTTCCCAAGGAATGCCCACGGCCTGGAACAGTTCTCCCGCCCTTGCAAGAATTGCTTTCCGATCCCTGCTTACAAGCAGTCCCGCCGACATAACATTGTCCATCACGGACATTCCGTCGATCAGGTAGATCTGCTGAAATACGAATCCGCAATGACCGCGCCGGAACACAGCCAGTTCGTCCTGGTTCAGATTCGAGATTACCCGCTCCCCAAAGGTGATCGTGCCGAGCGTCGGCGTATCCATCCCTGACAAGGCGTACAAAAGCGTTGATTTCCCCGCCCCGCTTGCACCCATGATCACAGTGAAGTCGCCTTGATACAATTCAAGGTCAATATTTCTCAGAACATGCTGGAGACTTCCGCCGCTTGAAAAGGATTTGCTGAGATTTTCAGTTTTCAGTAATATTTTCTTCATATCAAATCTTCCTTTGCTTACGTTTCATGTATTTGTCTGTTACATGTTCTATTGTATTTTCCTAAATCTTAGATGTCTTTATGCAATCCTTAAAAATTCCTTAAATACAGCCCTCCTTCCCGTCAATCACACAACGTCTGCGCCGCTTATGGAAATACTTACACTCACCTTCAACCCATGCTCCCCGTTTGCTATCGCAAGCTCTCCTCCCATCTCCCTCATAAAATAATCCGAAATATAAAGCCCGAGCCCTGCGCCTTCCACCCTTTTTGCATTGCTCCCCCGCTTAAATTTCTCCTTCAAAAGCGGCAGTTCTTCCTCTCGGACGCCTCCCCCGTAGTCCTCCATGCATACCACGAACCTCCGTCCTTCCCGGTAAACTGCCGTCTCAATCTTCGTGCCCGCATATTTATAAGAATTTGCGAAAATATTATCGAACACCTGCTGTAACCGGAGCGAATCCGCATACAGCATACATTCCGGGATCTCCAAAACATCCCCGCAATGAAGATAGTCCGCACTTTCAAGCATCTCCTTGAGCGCCCCGCTCTCCATATCCACCGGCGTAACTGAAAGATG
>BLMD01000368.1 GCA_011959925.1 Lachnospiraceae bacterium | reverse complement strand
CAACTAATCTGGGTAAAAACGGTGATTTGGGATGTAGATAATCTAAAGAATAATATTATATCGGGCGGCAGGACTTAGGGGACGGGGACGGCACTCTCATAGACCATATCGAAAGCTACCATGCCTACTATGAGAACAATGCGGACTGGGACAATTTTGTTTTACACAGCGGCGGCAAGGAAGCACTGGAAGCGGACAAGGCACAGCGGGAAATACTCTTGCATGAGTTTGTCCCCTATCTGAAACTGCACAACAACCTCTCCCAAATGGAGAAAATTGCAACAAAGGCACTGGAAGAAAACAGCGGCATGACCGCCACCGAAACCGCCTACCACACCGCCATGAAAGACTATGTTTCCAAATGCCGGGCAATGGTAAACAGCGGGGATTATAACCTGCCGCCCGTCCCGCAGCTTAAAGACTTTGACACGGAGCTTGCAGCCTACAAGGAACACGTCAAAGAGGAAATCGCACAGGAAGCAGCCGCCGCAGGAATGACCGTAGAGGAATACGCCGCAAACGGCTACGAACCTTATACCGCAGAGCTGCCCGCCCCCTCAATCACTGTCAAAGATATGCAGGAATACGGCTATTCATGGGCCGGTATGCTGCCCCTAAAGGAAGAAACCGCCCTGCACCTTTACGACAAAGAGGATATGCAGATTTTTTTACTCCATGAGGACGGAAGCGAAAGCATACCCGACAGCCCGGAGGACATAAAAGCCCATGCGGAAAAAGGCGGGATTTTCGGCGTACACAAGGAGGACTGGAACGCCCTCACAGAGTACCGTGCCATGAAAGAGAAATTAGCCGGGAGCGAAGCCGCAAAGGAAATGTTGCAGGAATACGGCGCAGCGGAGCAGGCAGAAAATACATTCAGTATCTATCAGTTAAAAGATGATGTACCCGTAGATTTTCATTTCCGACCACTGGAAGAAGTACAGGGAAAAGGGCTTGCGGTAGACCCCGCCAACTATGAAAAAGTATATACCGCACCACTCACGCCGGGCATGGGCTTAGAGCGCATTTTTGAAAAATTCAACATTGACCGCCCGGAGGACTTCAAGGGACATTCCCTATCCGTTTCTGACGTGGTAGTGCTTCATCAGAACGGCAAGGACACCGCCCACTATACGGACAGTATCGGTTTTGTGGATATATCAAAAGATTTTCTGTTAGAGAACCCGCTAAAAGCCGCCGAGCTTTCCACCGAGCAAAACGCAAACATGATTGACGGCGTTATCAACAACACCCCCGCCACTGACGGACTGGAAGCAGCCACCGGGGAGCAGATCTCTCTTGAACAGTACGCCGAAACGCTAAAGCCGGACGAAGCCGCCGAGCCGGACACCGCCCGTATCACAGCCGCCGCCAAAAGCCGCTATGACGGCATGGTAGCCCTCTTTACTATGGACGACAAAATCTATATTGGGAAAAGCGAGAATTACGACAACAAAGGGCATTATGACAATAAAGACAATTCCCTGCTCTACGTCACGGACTGCCAAGCGGCTTTTACATTCTTATCAAGCGAGGGCTGCATACATTCACAGGACGAAGCACTGAAACAGGGCATTTATACCAAAGAGGACTACGAAGAATTTTCACGGATAACGGACTTTCTATCGCAGGCAGGCTTTACCCCGGAAAAGGAATTTTTCTTTGCCGACAAGCCCTTTTCCCTGCAAGCAGACACGCCGGAGCAGACCGCCCCGGAAACGAAAAGCATTTATTACACAATCAATGAGGGGGCTGCCCGCCGTGCAAACGATATGAACAGCTTTTCCGACTACAAGCCCGGCAGCGCAACCGCAGAATACCGCCAAATGGTAGACAAAGCCGTGGAGATTGGGGAACGGCAGAAAAAGCGTGTAGACCCCATGTACCATGAAAAGATTGACAGCCTTGTTGACACCTACGCCCGGAAACTTGCCGAGAACATGAACAGCAGTTTTTCCATTGAAGCCCGTGTACCCTCTGTCCTCATTGCGGGCGGCTCAAATTTCCCGGTACGCAAAAAGGAAAAGCAGAACGCCGCCCGTGACAGGAACATGGAGGACTGGAACGAGATACAGGGCTTGCTTGACAAGATACGCAGTACGGGCATGGGCGGTATCAGCGCAGACGACCCGCAGGCAATACAGAAGTTAGAAGCCAAACTGGAAAAGCTGCAAACGGCGCAGGACACCATGAAAGCGGTAAACGCCTACTACCGAAAGCACAAGACCCTTGACGGCTGCCCCAACCTTTCCGCTGAACGTATCGAAGCCATGAAAGGGGAAATGTCGTCACAGTGGCACATAGAGGATAAGCCCTATCCCTCATGGGCTTTATCCAACAACAACGCAGAGATACGCCGGATAAAAGGGCGCATTGCCGATTTGACAAAGAAGCAGGAAACCGCCTACGCCGGGTGGGAGTTTGACGGCGGCATGGTGGAAGCCAACAAAGAGGACAACCGCCTGCAAATCTATTTTGAGGAAAAGCCGGACGAAAAGACCCGTGAAGCCTTAAAGGAAAACGGCTTCCGTTGGTCGCCCAAAGCCGGGGCGTGGCAAAGGCAGCTCAACGACAACGCCATTTACGCCGCTGACCGTATCAAGTGCATACAGCCCCTTTCCGGGAAAAGCCCCACGGAGATACAGAAAGAAGCCCGCACAGCCGCCAAGACGGAGAAAAAGCCCTCTATCCGGGCGCAGCTTGCACAGGACAAAGAAACGCTGAAAAACGCCCCGAAAAAGGCAGCGGAGAAAACAAAAAAGCAGGATTTAGAAAGGAGCTGAACCATGCAGAAATTTGAAAACGTGGATATATTGAAATCCCTCAAAGCTATCATGCAGACCCACACCGAACACTTCCAGTCTGATTTTGACATAGACATAAAGACGTTGAAGCAGGCGGCAAAAAGCCAAAACCCGGAGGACAAAAAATATTTGTGGATATGCCGCCCCGCCGGGACGTGGTGCCTGCGGGAGCGTGACACGTTCATCAAAGGCTCACGGGAACATAACACGTTCTGTTTCTATGCCGAGCAGACAAGGGACAAGATACTTGCCTACGCCGTGGAGCTGACAGGGATTGAGAAAGGCAGGGTAACGGGAAATCTCTACGAACTGGACTACCAAAAGCACTACGAACATGTCAAGGACGCTTCCATAGACCCCGGAGCTACCAAGCTGATCTACGAGAACGGGGAACGGACACAGGAAGCCGACAGGCGCATTACCGGGGACGCTGACCCCGACTTAGGGAAATTCGTCAACTTTGAGGAACAGCCCAAAGACCCCGCCGCCTTACAGAATGTACTTAGGGGCGAAAAGCACAGCCGGGAACGTCTGAAAAGCGGCGACATTAAGGAGCATATCGAAACACTGTCCGGCAAGGGGAAAGAGAAAAAGCCGTCCTTACGGGCGCAGCTTGCACAGGACAAAAAGACCGTAAACGCCGCCCCGAAGAAGCAGGCGGCAAAGACCAAAAACAAGGGATTGGAGGTATAAGCGCATGGGACAATTCAATTTTGAGGAAACAAACCTTATCTGCTGTTACAGGAGGAAAACAAGGGCTGATACGGTGGCGGCAATGACCGCCGCCCTGCCCTACATGGAAATGGAGATACAGGAGCTTGCAGGGCGTACAGCGGAAAAGCTGAAGAAGCTGACCGAGGAAGAATTTGCAGAGCTTGTGTTCCTGCCTGCTGAAGATATGGAGTAATGGAACGCCGGGGAGTGGCAGCTTATACAGTGCCATTCCCCGGTATCTTTTTTATGCCCTTGTGGACGCTTAGAAGCCGTTTTCCGGGCGATAGTGAATATTTCCTGCCTATGCCTGCAAATGCCCTTATAACGCCTTATAACGCTTTCCTGCCTATATGATTATGGCATAAGGAAAGCGGGAGCGTAACCCTGTCGGCTTTATCCCCCGCTGCTCTGCATATCGAATTTATTACACTTATAAATCTATCATTTTCAAATATTTTCTATATATCAAATGCATCGTATTTCCCGGTCTATCGGGAAACATTGTTTCGGGTGCTTTTAATGCAGGAACCCATTCAGCAGAATCTACTTCGCTTGAAAGTTTGAAATCACTTTTTGATACAAAAGCAATAAACCCGTGCATGAGGATTTCTTTAGTATCAAACCAATATGTTCCTGCATACTCAAGCCTATCAATGTCAATCCCTAATTCTTCTTTAACCTCTCTGACTGCGGTTTCCTCTGCATTTTCTCCGGGTGTAATATATCCAGAAACAAAAGATGTAAATTTATCAGACATATAAAATTGCCTTAATAAAGCTATTTCATTATATTGATTTGCCACTAATACTATACTTACACTTGAAAATGAATCAAACCAATATTTATTGCATTGTTTGCAAAATGGTACATATCCATCATCGCCCGCTATTTTATTTATTAGTTTTGTTCCGCACTGCGGACAATAACTATAACGCATAATTTCCTCCATTATTTTTTTCGTCAAGTATTCAATATTTTACCTACTTCTTTACTGCTTTTTTACAATCCTTGTACTGCTTTTTCCGCTTTATCCCCCGCTGCTCTGCATATCGAATTTATATCCGACACCTAACAGCGTCTTTATATACATCGGATTTCTGCTGTCTGCTTCAATCTTTTTCCGCAGATTGTAAATCACGTTTACAACGCTTGAATGGCAGCTATCGCTATCCATATCCCAAACAGCTTCAAAAATCTGCTCTTGCGTGAACACCCTGCCCGGCGAGGACGCTAAATATGCAAGCGTCCCATATTCAAGGCGGGTAAGGGGAACGTCCTCCCCGTCCCGGAGTACCCTGCGTTGGTACAGTTTGATTTCAAGACCGGGAAAGGAGAGGACGGAGCTTGTGACTGGCTGCACAGCTTCAAGACCGATTTCATCTGAAAGGACGGACAGTACCCTTTCTATTGCCTTTTCTTCATCATCATTAAAAGTTAATATTA
>BLMD01000367.1 GCA_011959925.1 Lachnospiraceae bacterium | reverse complement strand
AAAATATCTTAAGGATAAGCAAGTTTATCCTAAAATTAAGATAATGCGGCTATACCGATATGCGAAAATCCATTGATGGACTCTGCGCCGTTATCGAAGACCAGCTTAAGATGGATCCGTCGTCCAGTGCTCTCTTCCTTTTCTGCGGAAGAAAACGGGACAGGATCAAAGCCTTGTTCCGGGAACCGGACGGCTTCGTTCTAATCTATAAGCGGTTATCTGTCCGCGGCGGCTATCAATGGCCCAGGGAGCAGTCGGAGGTCCGGAATCTTTCCTGGCGGGAGTTTGACTGGCTGATGTCGGGGATTGATATTGACCAGCCAAAAGCTCTCAAAGCAGAGTAAAAAGCTTCTGGGTTTCAGCAGAAATCCTGCACAGAAGAATCCGGAAATTCCTTGTAAATCCGGCATTTTTCAGGAGTTGTTTTCCTTTCGTAAAAGCCCCGTTTCTGGTATAATAAAGGTATCAAATCCGAGGAGAGAAACGATGGCTTCCAGTGCAAAAGACATCCAGCTGCGAGAGCTGAAAGATACAGTATCACAACTGAAAACAATGGTATCTGAACAGACTGAGCTGATCCGATCTCTCCGTCTTATGATTGATGAAAAATCCAGTCACGAGAAAGCGCTTCAGGAACAGGTGGATTATCTGACCAAAAAGCTTTTCGGCTCATCCAGTGAAAGAAGATCCGATGACATTCCGGGACAACAGAATCTCTTTGATGAAGCGGAAATAGAACAGGATTCCTCTTTGCTGGAAGAAGATACTGTAATCCGGGAGCATACCCGTAAAAAGAAGGCAGCTCATGAGGATCTTTTCAAAGGCCTGAAGGTTGAAAAAGTAGTGATCCCTCTTCCAGAAGAAGACCGGATCTGCCCGGTCTGCGGTACGCAGATGGTCCGGATCGGCGAGGAGTATGTCCGCCGGGAACTGGAATTCATTCCTGCTACCTGTAAAGTGATTGAATACTACAGCCAGAGTTACGGATGCCCATCCTGCAAGGAAGGACTCGGCGATACGGAAAAACCCGTGATCGTAAAGTCTCAGGTTCCGGCGGCTCTGGTTGGGAAGGGTCCTGCCTCAGCATCCACTGTTGCATGGACTATGTATCAGAAGTATGCCAATGGGCTTCCACTTTACCGACAGGAGAAGGACTGGAAACAGTATGGCGCCCAAATCAGCCGCACTACCCTTGCCAACTGGATCATCTACTGTTCGCAGAACTATTTTCAGCCGATGTATGATTACTTTCATCGGGAGTTACTGAAACGCAGTTTTGCAATGGCAGATGAGACCCGGGTCCAGGTGTTGAATGAGGAAGGCCGCAGAGCGCAGGCCCAGTCGTTCATGTGGCTGTTCCGAAGCGGTGAGGATGGACTTCCGGTGATCATCCTGTATGGCTATTCTCCGACCAGGAGCGGCAGTCATGCAAAAGAGTTTCTGGAAGGCTACAGCGGATATCTGGAAACAGACGGCTATCAGGGTTATAACAATCTGCCGGGGATCCGGCGCTGCTCCTGCTGGGCACATATCCGCCGATACTTTATCGATGCTGTTCCCAAAGGAAAGCAGTATGATTACAGCCAGCCGGGAGTGCAGGGAGTCCAGTACTGCAACCGGTTATTCGCCATTGAGGACTCCATTAACAAAAAGTATCCCGGTGATTATGAAAAGCGGAACCAGATGCGTCTCGAGAAGGAAAAACCTGTTCTGGAGGCCTTCTGGTCGTGGCTCGATCAGCAGAAGCCAGTTCGGAACACCCGGATGGATAAAGCGGTTAATTATGTTCTCAATCGGCGAGATACAGCGGAGACCTATCTGGAAGACGGACGCTGCAGCTTTACCAATAATCTCAGTGAGAATGCAATCCGTCCATTCGCAGTAGGCCGGAAGAACTGGCTGTTCAGCAGTTCCGTAGAAGGGGCGAATGCCAGTGCAGTAGTCTATACAATGGTTGAGATGGCAAAAGCGAACGGCCTGAATATTTACGAATATCTCAAATTTCTGCTGGAGCATCGGCCAAGTAAAGATATGACCGATGAACAGCTGGTGGAACTGGCACCGTGGAGTGAAAAACTCCAATCTATCAAAAATCGCATATGAATTATAGTGAATTACTCCAACTCACAAAGGGCTGGAGTAATTTTGTATCTGACTGCATTAATATTTGGCGCTTAC
>BLMD01000366.1 GCA_011959925.1 Lachnospiraceae bacterium | reverse complement strand
AGACTGTAAATCTGCTGCAAATTGCTTCGGTGGTTCGAATCCACCTCTGCCCATTGAAACGTTATTTTTCAAAAGCCGCAGTGGCGGAACTGGCAGACGCCCGGGACTTAAAATCCCGTGGGTAGTGATACCCGTACCGGTTCGATTCCGGTCTGCGGCATTTTTATTTGTGTGATTCAGAGTTCAAATTTATGTTTGGGCTCTTTTTTAGACACAAAAAAATTATGAAAAGAAAGGAAGCTTGACATGAAAAAATGGATGGCAATGCTGCTTGCAGGCTGTCTGGCCTTTCAGGTATGGACCGGGCCGGGCACGGCGGTGTATGGCGCTGAGGCTGAGGCAGGTACGCAAGCATCGAAACGTGCAGAGGAGAGCGTTTTGGATGTGGAAGTCCGCTCTTCGGTATTGATTCCCTATCAGGGAGATGTAACCGTGCAGCTTGACGGAGGAGATGGAGAAGCGGCGCATGAAGTTAAGAAACTAAAGTTTAACGCGTCGGAATATTCTTCTAAAATCGCAAGATTTACAGTGCCTGCGGGTACTTATACGGTGACGGTTCTTGCAGATCAGTTTGCTGATTATACGCAGGAGGTCACTGCAAAAGAAGGCTGGACGACAAAAATAGTAGTTTCTTCCGCTAAGGTGGAAACGGGAAACCAAACGGCTCCGGGCTGGATTCGTTCCGGAGATGTCAACCGGGATCGAACGGTCGATCAAAAGGATATCGATGCAATTATGGGCTGGATGCGTTCGGGTTCGCAAGAGGTTTCCGGTGATATCAACGGCGACAAGAAAACAGACCTGACGGATCTGCAGTACGCCGTACAGAGCATGGGTGAAAGCCGTGAATCGAAAACGGTGCGCCTTGGCATGGTTCGGTCGGCGCAAACGGCAGGACAGACTACCGTAGAAGGCAGCCTGGATAATTTCTTAAATAATGCCGGAGCGATCGGTTTGAAACCTCAGGATCCGAATACAGCAATTTCAGAAGAAAACTTTGCAGGGCTTGATTTTGTACTGGCAGAGGGGGATGCATCTGTTTTGCTGGAGGGACTCGTTGTGGCGGCTCCTGCAGCAGCGGATGCGGACGGCATTATGTTCAGCGAGATTACGAACGGAGAAGCATCCGTTGTCTACATAGATGAAAACGGTGCGGAGCAGACCGCAGACTATTCGCTGGCAGAGACTGCAGCATATGCCGTGCAGAGATCCTCGGCAGGCGTACATGTGGAGCCGGACGGTTCTTTGGTTTTGGATTTCGGCGGACAGATCGCGGTGAAGAGGGTTACGATCAAGATTACGGGAACCAGAAAAACAGAGCCGTTAGTCAATATTGCAAAAGTAGAATTTGTTAATCGTATGGAAGAGAGGATACCGGCTCCTACGTTAAATATTCCGACTTTAAATCTGCCGGTTTCCGAGGATAAAGGACTTATGGTATCCTGGAATGAGCAGACGAATGTTACGGGATATGAAATATTTGTTTCCGGGCCGGTGAAAAATCAGCAGGAACATGAGACGCAGATTGTACGCGTATCCAAAACGCAGCATAGGATTTCTTCCATCAATGACAAAAGCTTAAAGAATTTTGAAAAGTATACGCTGAAAGTTCGTTCCGTAAACGGCGATTGGAGCAGTCCATGGTCAGATCCGCAGGTCGGTGAACCGAAACCGGGCAGCCGTCCGGCGCCTCCGGATTTTGTAAAGGCAGAAGGTAATTACCGTTCCGTTACGGTAAGCTGGAAAGATATGGACGATTCCAACGGCTATATGGTGTATTATAAAAAGAAACAGGAGCCGGACAGCGCATATCGTCCGGTTGTGGAAGGTTTTCAGCAGACGACGCAAGGCACAGGGAAATTAAATGGCGTCGGTTATGTGATCGGCGGACTTTTGGACGATACCGAATATTCCGTTTATGTTGTGGGCTGGAATGAGCTTGGCTGGAGCAGTCCTTCCCTCAGCGCGGTGGCAGTGACAAAAAGTATCGTGCCGCCGGAGCTGCCGGAGTATATGCTGTTGAATACTTCAAACGGGGAAGGGCAAAAGAGCGCCCATATTACGGCGGCGACCCATGGAAATCACGGCGGAGCAAAGATGATCGGAAGTATACTGGATACGGATGCATCCAGTGCATGGGGGCTTGTGGATGATAATTACGGTTCCTACTGGATGAAATCGGACTGGGATGACGGCGTGGCATATCCTGCCAACGGCAAGGGATTCCAGATCACATTGGATCAGGAATATAAGATGAATTATATTACGTTTGCGGCTGCGGATCAGAAAGAGGGCGTGAAATATGCCAGAGTTGAATATTTTAATGAAGAGCATCCGACAGAGAAGCAGCTGGTCGGCTCACGTGTGATTGAAAAGACAGACGATCATAACAACCCCTATTATATTATTAAGTTTGACGAAGCGGTTACGGCAAATAAAGTTTCGATCTGCCTGGGCAGGGACAGTTCCAGACAGCCTATGATGGTAGGGGAAATTCATTTCCATCGGTACGATTCTCTGGAAGACGATATTATGGGATTGTATGTGGATGAAATGCATACGACGCTTCGAGAAGACGTGACGGCACAGACGATTGCCGCGCTGGAAGCACGCCTGGAGACGCCGGAGACGGTAAGCGGAGAAAAGCATCCGCTGTATCAGGAGCTGAAGCTTGAATTACAGACGGCAAAAGAAATTCTGGAGGCTTCCTTAGAGCCTGCGTATGAAGTGGATTGGCGCATCACCGCAAGAAAAGACGGACATCTTGGGTTTGGAGGACTCAATGCATGGCAGCCGCTTGGGAAGGCGGTTTATGCGGGAGAACGTCTGTTGGTTTATGTCGGGCACAATACAAAACGGACCGGGGATGCTGCAGAGCTGCAGCTTGTGTTTACACAGCATCATGCGGAAGCTGCCAGCCTTGCAAGATCGGTCTCCCTGAAGATCGGAAGGAATGAGATTACGGTTCCGCAGATTGCATCGACGGATTGTGAACGCGGCGGACAGCTTTATGTTGCCTATACCGGAAATAACGATGCCGATCGCTATGCCGTCCGCATCAGCGGAGGAAGCAGTATCCCCGTATTGAATGTGTTCGGAAAAACACAGGACGAACGCATGGAGGCAATCGGAGAATATGTAGCGGAACTTGAGACGTATGTGTCGGGGATCGAAGCGCAGCACAATGAGAAACATGACGGAACAAAGAATGTAGATTATGAGTACAGTACGGCAAACTGCATTTTAAATGCAACGGATATCATGATGAAAGATATGATGTATTCCCTGCCGGCCGCACAGATTTGGGCGGGTATTCAGAATGCTCCGGACCGGGCGGTGAAGTTAGACAATGCACTGAAGGCGATGGAGAAGACGATGACGCTGTTTTATCAGCATAAAGGATTGAGTGATGACGCGGGAACGCAGAGAGGTAAGAACGCACTGCCGTCGCAGCATTTAAATATCCGGTATATGCGGATGTTTGCGGGAGCGTTTATGTATGCCGCCGGTAATCATATCGGTATCGAATACGGTTCCTCCGCTCTGAGCGGTCCGGACGACTGGTCGGGATTCGGATGGGGAATTGCCCATGAGATCGGTCATGACATCAATCAGGGCACGTATG
Organism: Lachnospiraceae bacterium; assembly: GCA_011959925.1. Taxonomy (GTDB): domain Bacteria; phylum Bacillota; class Clostridia; order Lachnospirales; family Lachnospiraceae; genus Roseburia_B. The sequence continues at coordinate 20,364 of BLMD01000366.1, read as the reverse complement.
CCGTTGCCGAAGTGACGAATAACTACTTTGCAATGCTGCTGACCGGAAAACAGAGATTTGATTACAGAAATGTATATACGAAAGTGACTTCCGGCACAGTCGGGCGCGCATCCAATGTATTTACGCAGCTTGCATTGTACTGGCAGCTGCATCTGGCATTTGACGACCAGTTGGATGACCGGCATATTTACGACAACTATAATGATCAGTTTGAAAATCTGTTCTTTGCAAGAATGGATACGTATTCCAGAAATCCCAAGGCGGCTCCGCAGGAGGGCTTGACGTTAAACGGCGGTTCGGATCAGAATCTGATGCGTCTTGCCTGTGCGGCGGCAAATAAAAATATCCTTCCGTTCTTTGAGCGGTGGGGTATGCGGGCGGATGAAGCGACGGCTGCTTATGCCGCAAAATACGGAGAGCCGGATCAGAAAGCGATTTACTATATCAATGACGATGCCAGAGATTATCGCGTGAATCATCCGGATGAAGCGGGAACCATAAAAGACCAGGATGCCGTGACATCGGCGTCTGTATCCGCAGAATCAAACCGTGCCGAAATTACGATCACAACGGATCGCGCAGAGGATTTGATTTTGGGATATGAAATCAGCCGCAGTATGATTTCTAACGGAGAGAAAAAGACAGAGGTTATCGGTTTTGTGCCGATCGAAACGGCTGCGTCAACCGTATTTGTGGATACGGTTTCTGCCGTCAACAACAGAGTGATGGAATATGAGGTTCGCGCCGTAGATCAGTATCTGAACTATTCCAACCTGAAATCGGCTGGTTCCGTGAAGATTCAGACAGACGGCGTATGGCCGAAAGAAGGCTGGACGGTGGAAACGACGATGACTTCAGAGGATGACATCTTCATAGACGCCGATGAGGAAGATCCGGACAGCGGATATCATGAGCAGGAGCCGGACAGCGTAGAGCAAAAGAAAGTAAACAGCATCGAGCGGATTCTGGATAACGACAGGACAGCGGCAGGCACTTACCGGGGAACGGCTGAGGGCAGCGCGGTGATTACGGTAGATATGCATAAAGTGCAGGAAGCGACGGCATTAAAATACCAGGGAGACGCTTTGTCCGATGTGACGGTGGAAGTCAGTGAAGACGGGGAAACCTGGACTGCGGTAAAAGAACATGCTGCATGTCAAGGCGGTGCAGAGGAGACGATCTGGTTTGATTCCGTCAATGAAGAAGACAGAGATACATGGATCGGTACGTATTCGGCAAGATATGTCAGACTGACGCTTGCAGTTTCCGGTACGGTTTCCATACAGGAGATCGAAGTATGCGGTCCGTCGGGAGATAATCTGGAATTTATGACGGCAGAAGACGGCCAGCCGGCAATCGGCGTATTGACGGAAGATTACCGGTACGGTGAGGAAGCCGCAGATGTAATTCCGGCGGGATCCCTGCTCTTTACCGGAACTTATAAGGGAAATCCGGCGTACAACGTAGTTCTTTTATATGACACGGAAGGCAATGTGATCGGAGAAAAGGACGGCAGTGTACTGGCAAAACAGGTCATTCTTGCTACGGTACCGGAACATGGAAATCTGGGTGAAACTTCAGACGGAACATGGGTTTATTTTGTGGAACCGGGACAGTGGAGCCGTGAGCAGATTCAGAAACTTGGCGGCGTGCGCGGTGAATTGTACCGTGTGGACAATGCCTTAACGCTGGAAGGAGAGCGTATCGTCAGCGATACAAAAGTCCTTTCCATTCCGGAATCGCTGCCGGATATTACGCTTCAGGGAGGTCAACATGAAAAAATGGATTAAATATATGGCGCTCGTATGTTTCTTTGTGTTTGTTTTACCGGTCCATGCTGCTGCCGCGGGAGGCGGCAGCGGCGTCCTTACGGCAGACGGGAATGAAGTGTCGGTTGGATTAAAGCTTCCGGAGGGCAAAACGGAGACGATCACATCTCTGCGCCTGCAGCTTCGCGTAACGGTACAGGCAGGAACGATGGGAGAGCCGGGGTTTACATTTGACAGTAAATTAAAGAGCACGGTAAAGGATGCGGAAGTGCATAAGGAAAAAGACGGCGTATACTTGGTGGACTTGATCCTTTCCGGAAAGAAAGACCAGGACATTTTTAACGGAAACGAGTATGCGGCGCTTGGAAGACTGTCGGTAAAACCGAACGGCGACGAGTATCAGATTCTTGTGGAAATTGCAGGAGACTTAAGCGAAAGCGGTGAACCGGTCGTAAAATATATGGATGCCGGCGGTAAGGAAGCAATGCCTGCGCTGCTTGCAGATACAGGTGCTGCCGTTGTCAAGAACACGCGGAAATCTGCGTTTGGGCAGGAACCAAAGCTTAGGACTTCGGTGAAAAAAGGCTCGAATGCGGTAATGTTTCAGTGGTCAAAAAACGAAGAGGCGAACGGGTATATTCTGTATGAGTATGACGCCGCTTCTAAAACATACCGTGAGTTCAAGACGATCGGAAGTCCTGCAGTGACGGCTTACTCCATGAAATTTAAATATGCCACCCTGCACATGTTCCGGCTTCGGGCATATCGAAAATCCGCAGACGGAAGCATAACTTACGGGACGTACAGCCCGGTGTCAAGAGTGACGCTGCCGCCTGCGAAAGTAAAAGGATTTACCGTGAAAAAAAGCTCGAAACTTACGTTTTCCTGGAAAAAAACAGACGGGGCAAAAGGTTATCAGATTTATTCCGGAAAGAAAAAGAACGGAAAATATAAGCTTTTAAAAACCGTCAAAAAAGGGAAAACCAAAAAATGGAGTACGAAAAAAATGAACAGCAAGAAAACGTACTATAAAGTCAGGGCTTATGTGACCGGAGAAAACGGGAAACGCATCTATGGTGATTTCAGCAAAATAAAAGCGAAATAACGGTGTATGAAGGAATATCATCTTACAGAAGGAAATATATTAAAAACGCTGTTGCGGTTTGCCGTTCCGTTTTTGGCGGCAGCTTTGCTCCAGTCACTATATGGAGCGGCAGACTTGTTTGTGGTCGGGACATACTGCAGCGCCGAGAGCGTGGCTGCAGTTTCCACCGGAACACAGGTGACGCAGATTATCACAAGTTTGATTACCGGATTGACGCTGGGCAGTACGATTTTGATCGGACAGTATACCGGGAGCCGGGAAACGGAGACGGTGAAGCGTATTATCGGAACGACGTTTGTCGTATTTGGGATCACGGCGGCTGTACTGACGGTTGTATTGCTGGCATTTGAACAGCCTTTGCTGGTGCTGCTGCAAACGCCGGAGGAATCGTTTGTGCTTACCATGCATTATGTTGCGATCTGTCTTTGGGGTAATATTTTTGTCTGCGGTTATAATGCGGTAAGCGCCGTACTCCGCGGATATGGGGATTCGGTCCGTCCGATGGTCTTTATCGGAATTTCCTGTCTGATCAATATCGGTTTGGATATCTGGTTTGTAAGGGATCTGGGGCTTGGCTCGTCGGGAACTGCTTTGGCTACGATTTTATCTCAGGCTGTCAGTATGGGGATTGCAGTCGCTTATTTAAAGAAAAAAGAATTTATTTTTGATTTTAAATGGAGCAGCTTTCGGCTGGATACCGATATTGTAAAAAAGCTTCTGCGTATCGGGATACCGATTTCATTTCAGGAACTGATGGTTCGGATCTCGTTTTTATATCTTATGACGGTGATGAACCGCTGCGGTGTTTACGCCGCGGCAGTCGTGGGGATCGGAAGTAAATACGATGTGTTTGCCATGCTTTCCGCTACGTCGATGGCGAATGCCCTGTCGGCTCTGACGGCTCACAATCTTGGCGCCGGAAAACCGGAGCGGGCAGAACAATCTCTTTGGTACGGCTTGGGCATTGCTCTTTTTCCTGCCGTTTTGTTCTGGCTGTGGGCGCAGCTTTCCCCGGCGTCTATGCTGCGTGTGTTTACGCAGGATGCGCAGGTAATCGCCGCCGGCATACCTTTTTTCCGCTCCTGCAGTTATGACTATATCATGGTGGCGATGGTATTTTGTTTCAACGGGTATCTGAACGGAAAACAAAAAACCGTCTGGACCATGGTAAGCAGCAGCATGGGGGCTTTATGCCTGCGGATGCCGCTGGTTTGGTTTTTCGGTAAAAATTTTTCCGGGGATCTTGGAATGCTTGGCAGAATCGCTCCTGCAGTTTCCGGAATTATGGCGTGTTATACGCTGGCCTATCTCTTGTATGAAAAAAGAAAACAAAGCGCTGTCCACTCACGTTAAGGGGAAGGACCGTGCTTTTTATTGCATTTTCAGGAAGTATCTTGTAAGATACAGGTAGATTGGTGCGGCAAGATGCTGTGTTTATACGGCGGTTCATAGGAGGAGTAGGGGAGGTAATAAAGTGCAATTAACGAAAATAAAATGGGCAGCTATGGGGGTTTTCGCGTATCTGATATTGCTGGGAGGCATTTGGAAGGATGCTGTACCGGTTTTTGCAAGGGCTGAGAATATTTCTGATATGTTTGACGACAGCGCGGATAATACATGGATGTTTGCTGGCGGCACAGAGACGCAGGGACGGTATGAAGAAGTAAAGGGACGGAGGAATTTCGTCGGAGATATCGAAGAATCTATCCGGAAAGGCGGCAGCGGGGGCGCGCCGGAACATCAGCGCTATACGATTAATGTCGGTAAGGCGGGGCGCGATCTGGCAGGATTTTTAGAAGAGATGGACGACTATGTCGCACGCTTGGATCCCAAAGCAGTTTCTTATATGATTGAAGAAGAAGATTACGGTAAGGGCGTGTCAGGGGTGGCTGCTTTTCAGGAAAACCTGTCATTGTTGATTCAAAAGGGGCTTTCTATGCAAGAAGACGGAGGGTATGTAGTCATTCAGCTTCCCCATGCCGTTGCCGGAGATAAAAATGCGGATGCAGGACGCTATGCGGAGGCTGCCAGAGAAACGGTGGAAACATTTACCGATGATCGGGACCGTATCAGGATTGTGGATCATTACGCGAAGACGAATTCAAGCAGTTTTTTTAACGGCGGAAATCTTACGGAAACCGGACGTCTGAACGGAAACGGACATTTCTTGATTGCGGAGCAGTTTTGCCGTGATGTGGCGGGGGTATGGAACAATACGTCTCCGGTTACGAAAAACTGGGAAGAAACAGAAGGACCCAGGAACTATCTTCCGATACAGCCGATCGTTACGGCGTCTTCAGAGAGCCTTACGGTTTCGCTTCCGGAAGAGTTTGACAGCCGCCAGGGCGTTTGCTGGCATTTGGAAATAGACGGAATGGAAATTGAGGGCACGGCAAAAGATGCTGTATTTGAGATTTCGGACCTTCCGCAGGGAAGAGACTACAAGCTTACCGTATATTCCAAAGACGGCGGTGTTTCGCTGACTTCGGTGTATGGAACGATATTGGACGGGGAAAAGGGCGGCGAACGCAAGTTAAATTCCATTCAGCAGAAGATCGCCGATAAGGTGAAAGACGAAGAACCACTGACGTGGCTGTTTTTGGGAGACTCGATTACGCATGGACTTGTACATACGAAAGGATACGATTCTACGGCGCAGTCGTTTGAAAAATATATAAAAGAGGACTTGCATAGAACAGACGATGTCGTGGTCAATACAGGAGTATCCGCTACGGATACGGCATGGGTACTGGAACATCTTTATCAGCGTGCAGAAAAGTATTGTCCGGATGTAGTATTTATTATGCTTGGAACAAATGACGTGTATTCGAATAAAAATGCGTATCACCAGGTCAACGGCGCAGGGCTTGTGATCACAAAAGAACTGTACTGCCAGAATATGAAAGCAATTGTAGAAAAGCTGCGCCGGGTCAACCCGGACGTTCGCATTGTTTTTCGTGCGCCGTCTCCTGTCAACCGGGAGGAACGTAATGTTTATCTGGATCAGGGAGGATATCTGGATGCGCTGGAAGAACTGGCAGAAGAGGACGGAGATATTCTGTATGTAGATCAGTACCGTGCATGGGACAAGGAGCTTCGTACATTTCCCTATATGTGGAATGTGAATTTTTATTTTGCGGACAGTACACTGCATCCCGGCGTAGAAGGACAAATGAGGATGACGCGTATGGTAATAGACGCGTGCGGGCTGAATACCGATACGAAAATGGCAAACCTTTCGTATCAGTTTCAATACGATTCGGAAGAAAGTGCAGCAAGACCGCCGATCACTTGCGGCGACCATAAAGTAAAGATAGAAAAAAAGGCTCTGCAGGAGGCGTACCGATCTGCGGGCGGAACCGGAACGATCGGACATCTGGAAATCTGTCTGACGGACAAGAACGGAAAGACCTACACGCAGCGAACATTGGCGGACGGAGCGGATTTTATTATGCGGGGAATTCCTTACGGCGTATATCGGGCAGATGTAACCGCGGTCAGAACAGATGCGGCGGTGTATACAACATTTGCTGCGCAGACGGTAGAACTGGATGAGACAATGACAGAAAACGTGGAGATTCTTCTGGAGAGAACGGGATTTACGGGACTGGACGCCGGGGATACGGCAGGCGTGATTTCGGCTGGGGACATGGCGCCGGACGGGCGGTTTACGTATACGCTTTGCAGCGGAGAAGGAAGCGAAGATAACGGATATTTTCAAATCAAAGGACGAACGCTGAAAATAAAGAAAGACCTGGAAAAAAACCGGGAATATAAGATTCGTATCCGGGCAGAACAAGGATCTGTTCATAAGGAGAGGGCTATGGTTTTGCTTACGGCACAGCCGGTCGATCTCGTGCGTTCGGAAGCAGGGAACGCTTTTATACAGGATAAAACGGCGCTGGATATTGACACCGGAGCGTTTTCGTTTGACGGGAACAGATTTATAGATCTGGCGGATGCATCCGGCAGTTATTATGCAGACGGGGCATACCTTGAAGTTTTGAATCATCTGAAAGAGAATAGTACGGGAGGGACGATTGTATTTCGCTTTCGGACAAGTCAGCCGCAGGCGTTGATTTTTGGAGCAGGAAGCACGTCTGCAGACGACGGAAAAAATATGATTTTTGGTTTAGATGCATCGGGCAAATTGCGCGGGCATTTTCGGATTGCATCGGGCAATGGATTAAAAGGTTCTATGGGAGCTTCTCTGGCCGACGGAGCATGGCATACGGTTGCCATGAGCTTTGATCTGACGAAAGAGGATTTTCAGAATCAGGGGCTGGCCTGCATTGACGGCGAAGCCAGCTGTTTTCCTTCCGGCTGGTGGACAGAGGCGTATCGGACATGGTTTAGTGTCAATAACGAAGACATTACACAATTTGCCATTGGGGGAGGCGGGTATGCTCTGGAGAATGTATTTGGTGCATTTACCGGAGATATCGATTTTGTCACGATTACGGATCAGGTGTATGAGGAGGATATGCTTCAGGCGATTTCAAAAGAAGAGGCGCCGCCCAAAGCAGTGACGATGATTTCGGAAACGGGACCTTTTCTGGTAAACGGAGTGGAGATTTCCGTTTCCGGACAGAACGGTTTTCGTATCGATCATTATGTTTGGAATCAGGACAGGAGCGAAGCGGAAATTTTTCTGACGGCACGGGACGGCTATGCATTTGATGAGGCGGTTTCCGCGAGACAGGCGGACGGAAGCGGCTATGAGGCTTTAGTATTTTGGGAAACGGCAGGAGAAGCGTACGTTAAGCTGAAAAAAGCTGCTGTGCCGGAAGAACCGGATCCAAAGCCAGAAGAGGAAAAAATGCAGCTGGCAGCTCCGGAAATCATTTCTCTGTATATGGCTGCCGAGAAGAAAAAGGCTGGCGTTCGTGTTGCGGTTTCAAAAGTGACGGGCGGAGATATTTATACCGTATACCGCATGTCCAAAGGGAAAACGGAACGCATCGGCACGACAGACGCAGGCGGCACCGTATACGATGAAAATCCCGTGAACAAGAAAGCAGCGTTGTATTATGCCGTAGCCGAATCCAAAAATTCCGCATATAAAACGAGCGGAAACGGGAAGACAAAGAGTATTGCGCTTCCTGCCGCCGTAAAAAAAGTGACCGCGAAGCAGAACAGCAAGAAAGCGCAGGTTCGTATCTCATGGAAAAAGGCGAACGGAGCGAAAGCTTATCTGATTTACCGTTCGGAGAAAAAAGATACGGGGTTTGTAAGGATTACAAAAGCAAAAGGAGTAAAAAAACTTTCGTTTGACGATAAAAAGGTGAAAAAAGGGAAGACCTATTACTATAAAGTCGTTGTGAAAACGAAAAAAGGGTACAGTGCGCCGAAAACGTCAAAGAAAGTGAAGATAAGATAAGCCGGTTCTGGAGGATAGACGAGGAGAGCAAAGGGAGTTGTGTAATATTGAATTTGTTAGGAATGTTGTCGGGATATCTGTTCATATTGAATCTTGCGGGATTACTTGCGATGGGAGTGGATAAATACAGGGCGAAGCGCCATGCATGGAGAATACCGGAAGCGAATTTGTTTCTGATCAGCCTGCTGGGCGGGAGTATCGGAACATGGGCGGGGATGTATCTGTTTCGGCATAAGACAAAGCACCGACGATTTGTGATTCTAATGCCCTTGATTTGTATCGTTCATGTTTTTCTGGCAGTTTATGTATTTTATAGGTTATTTGGATGATTGTAGAAAAGAAAAGATAGAAACACCGAAATAATAAAAAGAAAGCGGGAGGATTTTTATATGTTGGAAGTAGGAACAAAGGCGCCGGATTTTGAATTGCCGGATCAAAACGGAAAAGTGCATTCCCTTAAGGATTACAGAGGAAAGAAGGTTATTTTGTATTTTTATCCCAGGGATAATACGCCCGGATGTACGAAACAGGCGTGCGGGTTTTCCGAGAGGTATCCGCAGATACAAGAGAAAGGAGCGGTCGTTCTTGGAGTGAGCAAAGACAGTGTCGCTTCTCACAAGAGATTTGAAGAAAAACACGGCCTGAATTTTACGCTGCTTTCCGATCCGGAGCGAACAGTGATCGAGGCCTACGATGTATGGAAGGAAAAGAAGAATTACGGAAAAGTTTCCATGGGAGTAGTGAGAACCACCTACCTCATAGATGAAGAGGGGGTCATCCGAATGGCTAATGATAAGGTAAAAGCGGCAGACGACCCGGAACAAATGCTGGGTGCATTGGAATGAAGATGATTTTGTCTCCGGCAAAGAAGATGAACCGGGATTCCGATACGTTTGCGTTTGCCGGCCTGCCGGTATTTTTGGAGCAGACCAAAGAGATTCTTATCTGGCTGAAATCAAAGACGTACGAGGAATTACAGGCGTTATGGAAGTGCAATGATAAAATTGCAGAGCAGAATGCCAAAAGGCTGGAGTCTATGAATCTCCACAAAAATCTTACTCCCGCCGTTCTTTCCTATGAGGGGATCGCATATCAATATATGGCGCCGTCTGTATTTGAGGATGGCCACCTTTCTTATATAGAGGAACATTTGAGGATTCTCTCTGCATTTTACGGCGTGCTTCGGCCAATGGACGGAGTGGTGCCGTATCGGTTGGAAATGCAGGCGAAAGCAGGAATTTCCGGCTGCAGAGATTTATATGACTTTTGGGGAGAAAAACTATACCGGGAAGTACGAGATGACTCCGGTGTTATCATCAATTTAGCGTCGAAAGAGTATGCAAAATGCATTGAGAAGTATTTGACGCCTGATGATACCTATATTACCTGTGTGTTTGGCGAGACGGTGCAGGATCGGTTTGTCACAAAAGGGACTTACGCAAAGATGGCAAGAGGCGAGATGGTTCGGTATATGGCGGAACATCAAATTGAGAATCCGAAGGATTTAAAATCCTTTGACAGACTCAACTATAAGTACCGGGAGGATCTCTCATCGGATTGGCAATATGTATTTGAGCGGTATACCGCTGTAAAATAAGTGATACATCCGGTTTTGTAAATACGGATATGCGGATGCGATTGATCTGGCATAATCGAAATACCCTCTGCATACAATGTAAAAACAAGTATCGCAGGGGATATTTTTTTGAAAAGTTATATTGAGGAAAGAGCTATGGAGATAGCCAAATATATTATTGACAATAACGCCACAGTAAGGCAGACGGCAAAGCAGTTTGGGATCAGCAAGAGTACGGTACATAAAGACGTAACAGAACGACTTCCGGAGATCAACCCCGCTCTGGCAAAGAGTGCAAGAAAGGTGCTGGATGTCAACAAATCCGAACGGCATATCAGAGGAGGTCTTGCCACAAGGGAAAAATACCTGCATCATCATATGTAATGATTTTTAACCAAAGATAATACGGAAGCTGCGCACGGAAATTTCGTGACGCAGCCTTTTCTTGCGTGCATGAGAATGTGTGCTATAATGATGGGAAGAATGTGTTGAAACATAGGATACGTTAGTATTTTTGAAAAGAAGGGGAACAATATGGATACGATCCGCAACAGCCAGTATGAAAAAATGACCGCAGAGCCGGTTGGGAAACTGGTGCTGTCCATGGGAATTCCAACGACAATCAGTATGCTGATTACGAACATTTATAATATGGCGGATACGTTTTATGTCAGCAGGATCAGTATTTCCGCCAGCGGGGCTACAGGAATCGTCTTTGCATTAATGGCTGTGCTGCAGGCATTTGGATTTATGTTCGGGCACGGCGCCGGAAGCAATATCAGCCGCCTGCTGGGGGCAAAAAAGACCGAACGGGCAAATGTGTTTACTTCCACCAGCGTAAGCCTTGCATTTGCAGCGGGAATACTGATCGGGATATTGGGATTGCTGTTTCCGGATGTGTTGGTGCGCCTGCTGGGCAGTACGGAAAGTATACAAAACGATGCCAAAACTTATGGAATTTTTATTTTGATTTCTGCTCCTGCCATGACGGTCGGATGCGTGCTGAACAATATACTGCGTTACGAAGGCAGGGCATCTTTTGCCATGGCGGGTTTATGTTCGGGGGCTCTTTTGAATTTGCTTTTAGATCCGGTATTGATCTACAGCTGTCATATGGGAATTGCGGGAGCGGGTCTGTCTACCGCTGTTTCCCAGTATATCAGTACGGGAATTTTACTGCTCCCGTTTTTATTTGGAAAAACGGTTACTAAGATTCGGTTTCGCTATATATCCAAAGCGCCCAAAGACATCCAAACTATACTGACGACGGGTCTGCCCAGTTTGGCCAGACAGGGGTTAAACAGCGTTTCGACAGCGCTTTTAAATGTGCAGGCGGCGGTTTACGGGGATGCGGCGGTTGCGGCAGTCAGTATCGTAGGCCGATGCGGGAATCTGCTGTTTAGCTTTGCATTGGGGATTGCCCAGGGATTTCAGCCGGTCTGTGCATTTAATTACGGTGCGGGAAACTATGAGAGGGTGGAGAAATCGGCATGGTTTACGTTATGTTCAGGGATCGGAATTATGGGTGTGCTTTGCGCATTGTGTGATTGGAATGCCCGTGCGATTATAGGTTTTTTCCGGAAAGAGGATGAGATTCTTGTTATGGGGACGGACGCGCTGCGCTGGATGTGCCGTATGCTATATCTGCTTCCGGTCTCGGCGGTGGGCAGTATGCTGTTCCAGAGCGTCGGGAAAGAGGGCAGGTCTCTTTTGATCGCTGCGCTGCAGAGCGGGCTGTTTTTCATTCCGCTGATTTTTCTTCTGCCCCGTTTTTTTGGAAAGACAGGGATCTGGGCGGCACAGCCATTTGCCTATCTGCTGGCAGGCGCGGCGGCTCTGCCGATTATGGTATCTTTTTTCCGCACGTTGAGAAAGAGACGGAACGAATGCGTGCCGTGACGGATGGTTCGGTCAAATGTATGAATAATTTTCTGGAAAATGGTAACGCTAAAGCCGAAATGACAATATCAATGTTGGAGGCTTTAGAACATGGAGAACACGGGTACAACCGCATTTGGTTTTAAGGACAAAATCGGTTATTTGTTTGGTGATTTCGGAAATGATTTTACATTTATATTTGCAAGCACGTATCTGATGGTATTTTATACGAAGGTGTGGGGCATCGATGCTGCTATGGTCGGCGTATTGTTTTTGGTGGCAAGATGTGTGGATGCGTTTACGGATGTCGGTATGGGGCGGATTGCAGATGCTTCGCCGGAAAATCCAAAGGGCAGGTTTCGGGTATGGATCCTGCGCATGTGCATACCCGTGGCAGTTTCGAGCTTTCTCATGTATCAGAGCGGACTGGCAGAAGCTTCTATGACGGTCAAAACAATTTATATGTTTGTAACGTACCTTCTCTGGGGTTCTATTTTTTATACATCGATTAATATACCTTACGGATCCATGGCTTCTGTGATTTCGGATCAGTCAAAGGACAGGCAGTCGCTGTCGGTTTACCGTTCTTTGGGTTCTACATTTGCCGCCGTTGCGATCAGTGTGATTGCACCTTTGTTTATTTATCAGACAGACGCCAACGGCAATCAGATTGTAATCGGAAGCCGGTTTACTCTGGTGGCAGGGGCATTTTCCATACTGGCGGTCGTTTGCTATCTGTTGTGTTATGCTCTGGTGACGGAACGGGTTGTCGTACGGAGAGAGGCATCGAAAAAAAGCCGGGCATCCATTGCAAAAACACTGGGAGATGTCCTGACGAATCGCGCGCTTTTGGCTATGATCCTGATTTCTATTCTGACGCTTTGTGCTACGATCATGAGCCAGTCCATCAGTACGTTTTTGTTTGCGGATTATTTTAAAGACACAAAAGCGCTGTCCGTCAACAATTTACTGGGTCTTCCGGCGGCGCTTCTTCTGGCGGCTGTAGCGGGAAAACTGGTGGAACGCTTTGGCAGAAAGGAACTGACTGCTGCGGGCTGTGTGCTTGCTGCCGTATTATTTTTTGTCATTTATCTGCTGCGGCTGACGAATGTATGGGTCTATATTGTTTTGAATTTTATTGCAGGTGTGGGCGGAATGTATCTGTTTAATATGACCGTCTGGGCCATGATCACAGATGTGATCGACGATAAAGAAGTGAAAACGATGCAGAGAGATGACGGGACGATTTATGGTGTATATTCTTTTGCAAGAAAAGTAGGACAGGCGCTGGCAGGCGGTCTGGGCGGTTTTGCACTATCTGCAATCGGTTATGATTCTCTGGCGGCAGAACAGACAAACGCTGTCCGTTCTTCTATCTACGGGCTGTCTACGCTGTTTCCGGCGCTGATTTATACGGCAGTCGCATTTGTATTTATCGTGGTATACCCGCTGTCGAAGCGGCGCGTGGAAGAAAATACGAGAGAACTTGGACTGCGCAGGTAAAAAACTGCTTGTCATTCAAATTACACTTTCTTATAATGGTAATCGGTACAAAAAGACATGAGCAGGCGTATCCTGTCGGCGGCAGAGGAAACATTTTTTGTATAGCAGCCGCCGGATCAGGAGAGTCCCAGAGAGACATTAGGAGGAAGTGTGGAAATGAATCAGGAAAAAGTAATAGTGATTGACTTTGGAGGCCAGTATAATCAGTTAGTGGCGAGACGCGTCCGGGAGTGCAATGTATATTGTGAAATTTATTCGTACCGAACCAAACCGGAGCAGATCAAAGCGATGAATCCGAAAGGTATTATTTTAACCGGAGGACCAAACAGCTGTTATGAACAAGGCGCTCCGACGTACGGCAAAGAGCTGTTTGAACTGGGGATTCCTGTTTTGGGGCTCTGTTACGGCGCACAGCTGATGATGTTTCTTCTGGGTGGTAAAGTAGAGGCGGCTCCTGTACGGGAATACGGAAAAACGGAAGTGTTTGTAGACACATCGTCCAAACTGTTTGCGGGTGTATCGGAGCAGACGGTTTGCTGGATGAGTCATTTTGATTATATTGCAAAAGAAGCGCCGGGGTTTGAGATCACGGCGCATACGGCGGACTGTCCGGTGGCTGCTGCAGAACGTGCGGCAGACAAGCTTTATGCGGTTCAGTTTCATCCGGAAGTGCTGCACACGCAGGAAGGTACAAAAATACTGCATAATTTCGTAAGAGGTATCTGCGGCTGCAGCGGTCTGTGGCGCATGGATTCTTTTGTGGAACAGTCGATTCAGGCGATTCGCCGAAAAGTCGGAAATGGAAAAGTGCTCTGCGCGCTTTCCGGCGGCGTGGATTCGTCTGTCGCGGCAGTGATGCTGTCAAAAGCCATCGGGAAGCAGCTTACCTGCGTTTTTGTAGATCACGGACTGCTCCGGAAAAATGAAGGAGATGAAGTTGAGGAAGTGTTTGGACCAAACGGACCGTATGAACTTAACTTTATCCGCGTCAATGCCCAGGACCGTTTTTATGTCAGATTAGCGGGTGTGACAGAGCCGGAGCAAAAGAGAAAGATCATCGGAGAAGAATTTATCCGCGTATTTGAGGAAGAAGCAAAAAAAATCGGAACCGTTGATTTTCTGGTACAGGGTACGATTTATCCGGATGTCGTGGAAAGCGGCCTGGGCGGGGAATCCGCTGTTATTAAGTCCCACCATAATGTAGGAGGGCTTCCGGACTATGTGGATTTTAAAGAAATCGTGGAACCGCTCAGGGATTTATTTAAAGACGAGGTGAGAAAAGCGGGACTTGAGCTTGGAATTCCCAAATACCTTGTATTTCGCCAGCCGTTCCCGGGACCGGGTCTTGGGATACGTATCATCGGAGATGTGACAGCAGAGAAAGTCCGGATCGTCCAGGAGGCGGATGCGATCTACCGGGAAGAAATTGCAGACGCCGGATTGGCAGAGTGCATTGACCAGTATTTTGCCGCGCTCACCAATATGCGTTCCGTCGGTGTTATGGGAGATGAGCGGACATATGATTATGCTGTCGCGCTGCGCGCCGTCAGTACGGTGGACTTTATGACCGCGGAGGCTTCCGAGATTCCGTTTGCCTTCCTGCAGAAAGTTATGGGGCGGATTATTAATGAAGTCAGCGGAGTGAACCGGGTATTTTATGACCTTACGAGCAAGCCGCCGGGGACGGTGGAATTTGAATAATTATAATAAGCTCGCAAAGTATTGAAAAATCAAGCTTTGCGGGCTTTCTTTATGTCTGCTGGTACTATTTTGGTACTAAACGGAGCGTTATTATATGAATAAGTTTATTTTAGGCGTGCGGCCAAGTTATTTTCCATTCAAAGTATTCTGCCGGAGTAATATCTCCATTGGCAAGTTCTTGTTTTTTCTTATTCCATTCTAAAAGAAAATCATTAACCAATCCATAATTAATTGTGATTGCCACAGGAGCAATCATAGATGTATTCATGTCTTCATTGTAAGTACATATTACATCTTTGTCATTGCTTACCGGTTGCATTTCGCACAATGTAATCAGATTGCCTGGTGCTTTATATTCAGGAAAATGTTTATTGGATGTGTTTATAGAAGCACTTTCTTCTAACCAAAAGAGTGTCTCTATAATATCCTCAGCAGAGCCAAGACCATAATCGTCTAAAGCTTTGTAATTACATTGAAGAACTTCTGCAATTTTCATAAGCATATCACGCTTGGGATAACGTTGACCGGACTCGTACTGGTTAGCACGCACGGAACGGTTTCTTCCTTCAAAGCCTAGGGCGGCACCAAATTCTTCCATGGTCATTTTTCTGAAAACTCTTATTTTCTTAACTCTATCGCCAAAAGTCATGTAAAAACCTCCTCGTATTTACCGGATAAATCCGCCTGATTAATAGGAGTATATCACACATAGATTGGTTTGAAAAGATTTACCATACAAAAAAATATGGAAAAATTTATTGACAAGAAGGAAAAGAGGGTGTATTATAACACCAATAGAAAATACAATACAAATATGTATGGCAAACAAAAGAGAAATGATTGCACCTTGAAAACTAAATGAGCTGTATCAGATGCCAACAGACTTTGCAAAAACACTTTTCATAGAAAAGCGAGCGAAGATGACACTCCCACACAGGAAGGGCAACGTCAAGCAAGGCGACCTGAAAATACCAAAAGGTATTGAGACCGGCTGGAACGCCGGCAGCATCTGATACGAACGGAAGCCACAAAAATATTCCTGACCGGATACATAACACTACGAAAGGAGGAACTCAGATGGAGGAATGTATGTTTATTAAGGCTGATGAAATCAGACGATTACTCGGTATATCCAGATCGAAAGCATATCAGATTATCAGAGAGCTGAATGCAGAACTGAAGAGTCAGGGATATATGGTTTTGAGTGGAAAAGTAAATCGCAATTACTTTATGAAGAAATTCATGATACCGGGAGAAGTGTAATGGTGATTAGAAGCAGTAGGGTTAATGAGGAAGTTAATACCTTATTTGCCCTGCTGCAAATATCAATTTTGGAAGGAGATGATTGGATGCCGGCATATAAGGACAAGGCAACAGATACCTGGTTTGTTAAGTTTTACAGTAAGGACTGGAAGGGCGAAAACAGACAGGTCAAAAGACGTGGATTTAAAACAAAAAAAGAGGCTCTTGATTTTGAGAGAAATTTCAAAATGCGGGAGGAATGTAATCTGGATATGGCATTTGGAGAATTTTTCAAGCTGTATTTAGATGATGTGCAGAACAGGTTAAAGCGCAATACGTGGTTAACCAAGGAGCATATTGTGAGAACAAAGATACTTCCTTATTTTGAAAATAAGAAGATGAATGAAATCACAGCTTCGGATGTTATGAAATGGCAGAATGAGCTGATGGCACAGAAGGATGAAAATGGGAAAGGTTTGTCAGCTACTTATAGGAAAACGATTCATAATCAGCTTAGCTGTATTTTTAATCATGCCTGCAGGTATTATCAGTTAAAAAGTAATCCTGCAAGGCAGGCGGGGTGTATGGGTAAGGAGGAGGTTAGGGAAATGCTGTTCTGGACAAAGGAAGAATATAAATGTTTTTCGGAGGCTGTTATGGATAAGCCGCAGTCCTTTTATGCATTTGAAATGCTGTATTGGACAGGAGCAAGACTGGGCGAGGTACTGGCACTTACGGCTGAGGATTTTGATTTTGTGAAAAATACAGTCCGTATCAACAAGTCATATCAGAGACTGGAGGGGAAAGACCTGATTACTACACCAAAGACACCAAAAAGCAATCGCGTTATTAAACTCCCTAAGTTTCTGGCAGAGGAAATACAGGAATATATTTCAATGATTTATGGGTACAAACGAACCGATCGTTTATTTCAAGTAACAAAAAGTTTTCTTCATCATGAGATGGAGAGAGGGTGTAAATTATCCGGGGTTAAGCGGATAAGAATCCATGATTTACGTCATTCACACATTTCACTTCTGATCGACATGGGATTTTCGGCGGTGGCGATTGCAGACAGAGTGGGGCATGAGAGTATTGATATTACCTATCGGTATGCTCATCTGTTTCCGTCAAAGCAGATTGAGATGGCAGACAGGCTTGATATGGAAAATGCAAGTCTTGAACTTGGTATGGAGGGGTAAGGGAGCTATGCAGCTTAGAAAATTGCACTCATTGCAAATTTGTAAGAATATGATTCAGAAGCAAGGAGGATGGCTATGAGCGAGAAAAGATATGATAATTGCAACCGATGGAGGAATAAAATAGTGGCATTCCGGATGTCGCCTGAGGAAGCAGATGAATTGGATGTGCAGGTGGCATTAAGCGGATTGTCAAAGCAGGATTATCTGATTCAGTGCTGTTTAAAGCATGAGATTAAAGTGGTTTGTGGTCGAAGGGTCGCAAGGCAGATGCAGATGTATCTGGAGGCGATACTTGAGGAGTTACAGTTTATGGAAGAAGATGCAGAACTGGATAAAGAAGTGCTGATTCCACTTAAGCATGTTCTGGAAATTATTGAAAAGGAAGATTTCGAATCGGAGGGATTGGAATGACGGCAGATAAAAAGGCTTCTCCCGTATCAGCTATTGGCGTAGCTGGAGAGCAGCTTCATTATGTATAGTAACAAGATTATAGCAAAAGCGGTGGATTGTTACAATCAGCAAGCCACTTTTTCTGTGAAGAATTTGGAAAGGATGGTATAAACTATGACAATTTTTGAAGAATTAGGCATTGCTTATGAAGAAAGAGATGGCCTGTTTTATCCAAACATTTCAATGGCAACAGAGAATGTGAATATTGGAAAATACGGACATCTTTGGATGGAGTATATGAAAGAAAATGCACCGGACAGATATAGAAATCTCTTACGATTTGGCAGGCTTAAGAAAAAAGCTTCGGAGGTAAATGAGGAAGCTTATGAGATGCTTGAGAGTATTGAAATGAAATACCTTGCAAAGCACAAGCCTGTAAATTCGGCATCTACTATGGAAATGTGGATATTGCGGGAGCAGGCGAGGATGGCAGCAGAGGAAGAAGTGCTACTAACTGTTGTTTATCATTACTACTGATGCAGATAGTCGCCTTTGTGGAGGCTTTTGGCAACGGAATAATAATTATTTTACAGATTAATTTAAAGATCGGCGTGAAGCCGGAGAAAGAGAGGATTTGATTTATGCTAATAAAAGAAAAGAATGTTTTGATAGTGGCAGTGGATCATGGCTTTTGCAGCCTTAAGCTGCCACATATGGTTATGGAAAATGGTGTTACAAAGATACCAACAGAGTCAGCCTTTAAGGAAAATACCATATTCTATAAAGGCAGTTATTACAAGGTGGGAGAAGGTCGCCTTGCCATGAAGGATGAAAAGACAGAGGATGATGACTATTTTATCTTAACTTTGGCAGCCATTGCCGAAGAGTTAAAAAGAAATGACTTGCATCATCACAATAATGTGGTGATTGCGGCAGGTACGCCATTTGGAAGAATCGGTAAGGAGAAGAATGTGTTTGCGAAGTATCTGGACCGTGGTTTTCAGGAGTTTCAGTATTGTGGAGAGAAGTATTCGTGCAGAATTGCGGATGTAAAAATCTTCCCACAGTGCTATGCGGCAGTTGCAAACAGACTGGGTAATATGGAGACAGACCAGCTTGTGGTGGATATAGGTTCTAAAACCATTGATGTGGTGCATGTGAGAAACCACAGACCTGTGGAAACAGAGTGTTTTTCGCATCCACAGGCTTTGATTGATTGTACTCGTAAGATTCAGAATGTGATTTATAACCAGTTTAATGTGCAACTGCCGGAGGATAAAATTCATGCAGTGATGAACAATGGACAGTGCAGAGGAATGTCAGCAGAGATTGTGAAAACCATTAAGGAACAGCTTACCCTGTTTGCAGAGCAAGTGGAGGGTAAGCTTAAGGAAAATGGTTACAATCCGGTGATAACACCGATTATCTACTGTGGCGGTGGAGCAGTTGTGATGAGACTTTATGGGAAGACGGTAGGAGAGCATATCTGTTATATGGAGGATGTGAAAGCTAATGCCATAGGGTATGAGTTTATTGCGACGGCGATGTATAAAAGGTAGGTGCTGGTATGGCTGACAGGAATACGGTAATAATTAATTTCAGACTGAATCTGTCAAAGAGAGAGGATAAGGAAATCTATGATTATCTTCGGCAGTTTGACAGTCCGGATTTTAAAGCTGTGCTAAAGGGTGGCAAGAGTAACTTTATCAAAACGGTTCTGCTGTCCTTTATCCGTGGGGAAAAGCAGGAACAGAAAGCTGCCCAAACACTTGCAGAGCAGAAAGCACAAAATGAAGAACTGGAAGAAAAGCTTGGGGCAAAGCTTGAGGAATGTCGGAAGACTTTGCTTCAGGCTCTGCCGGAGCTAGTGGAAAAGGTCGTGATAGAGACCTTGGAGAGCAAGATGGTAGTGAGTAATAATTTGGCTGCTGTTTTACAGGCTGCAGTGGAGAGTTGTGTGCCAGATACAACTTCGGGAGCCGGAACTGCTGAGTCAGTTAAAGCTGTCACGGCGGTTGCTGATGATTTGGAAAGTATCGGAGTATTACCACAAGTTTCAGATAAACTGCCTGATGAAGCATTGGATTATTTTTCGGGATTGTAAGATTTTCTGTAAGACAAAGGGTGTTTGTAAGACATTCTGTAAAGCAAAAACTTAGATTTGTAAAGCAGTTTGGTATTACAAGGTGGCGATTGTAAGAACCTTTGTCTTACAGAATATTATCCTAAGTATCGTATAATCAGCCACTTGTGGCTGTAATTATATGGGGTGCAGGAGCCCCTGCCAAGACGAAAAAATGATGGCTGCATAGTCAGCTATATTTTTTTCGGGAAAAGGTCTGACCTTTTCCGCATCTTGCAAAACAAGTGAACACTCCGAATTTCATGCTCGCAGGAAGATGAGGAGTGTGAACGCAAAACACACCGAGCACATCATGCGAGGCGCAAAAAGAATAAACACTACAACAGAAGGTGAGGAAGATGACTATGGGACTGATAAAAAAGAATGGTCAGAGATTAACAGGGATTGGAGAATATGTGTATGGCAGATGGAAGAAAAAAGGTAAGCGCCAAATATTAATGCAGTCAGATACAAAATTACTCCAGCCCTTTGTGAG
>BLMD01000365.1 GCA_011959925.1 Lachnospiraceae bacterium | reverse complement strand
GTTTAACGAATTAGTTGGTACAAGATCATATAATATCCGAAACCCCCATACCAACTATTCGTTAAACTTGTCTTTTGCGAATAGTTTTGTACGGGGGTTTTATGTCTTCCAAGTTCTCCTTTTACTGCTTGCGGAACCGTTCCCGATATGCCAGTATCAGGTCTACGCATCCGTCTATGCCGATATGCCCGCTGTCTAAAGTGAGGTGATAACTTCTGGAGTCTCCCCATTTTTTACTTGTGTAATAATTGTAATAGCTGGCACGTTGTTTGTCGGTTTTTAAGATGGTATCGCGGGCTTTATTCGCAGGAAGGTTCATTTTTTCAGATATCCGTTCGATTCGATGATCCAGATCTGCATGAATGAAAATATGCATGCAGTCCGGATTGTCTGCCAGCGCATAGTCTGCACAGCGGCCTACGATTACGCAGGGACCCTGTTCCGCAATCTTTTTAATCGTATCAAACTGTGCCAGAAATACCTTGTGATTTAACGGCATATCCAAAAACGGTGCGGATGAATAACCGCCAAAGGAATACGTATCCATTACCAGGGAATATAAAAAACTACTTGTCGGCTTTTCATCGTGATTTTCAAAGATTTCTGCACAAAAACCGCTCTGTTTCGAAGCTTCTTTTAAGAGTTCTTTGTCATAACATTTGATACCGAGGCGATTTGCAAGAGTTACGCCGATCTCTTTTCCGCCGCTGCCAAATTCTCTTCCGATTGTATAAATATGATGACTCATAAAAATCCCACCTTTATTATATAATAAAATATTATACGCGTTTTTTGCAAAAAAGTATATACAAATTAATAATTTTGATTTAATTTTTTGATTAAAGACTGAAAATACCCAGGTAACGGCGCGGATACTTCCAGATATGCCTGGGTTCTTGGATGCATTAGACCGATCGTCATGGCATGAAGCGTCTGGCCTTCTAAGCGATATGGATTTTTTGCATTGCCGTAGACCGTATCGCCCAGCAGCGGATGCCCGATACTTGCCATATGCACGCGGATCTGGTGTGTCCGGCCGGTTTCTAAGCGAAATTCCATATAAGCCGCATGTTTCCATTGCTGCAAGACTTTATAGTGCGTCACGGCAGGCTTCCCTCCCTGGCTCAATACCGCCATTTTTTTTCGGTCTGTGGGATGCCTGCCGATATTGCCCTCGATCCTTCCCTCCTGCTCCTTTAGGTTTCCGGATACGATGCCGCGGTAAATCCTGCGAATCGAATGTTCTTTGATCTGCTCTGCAATACATACATGGCTTTCGTCATTTTTGCAGACGATCAGGGAACCGGTCGTATCTTTGTCGATCCGATGGACGATTCCCGGTCGTATTTCGCCGTTGATTCCGGAGAGGCTTTCTTTGCAGTGATACATAACGGCATTCACCAATGTGCCGGAAGTATGACCTGCAGAAGGGTGAACCACCATATGTTTCGGCTTATTGACGATTAAAAGATCCTCGTCTTCATATAAAATATCCAGCGGGATATTTTCGGGAACGATTTCGGTATCGATAGCTGGCGGAAGAGTTATTTTGACCGTCTGTGCAGGTTTGATGCGGTATCCCGCTTTTGCCGCCTGTTCGTCTACCGTAATCTGTCCGTCTTTCATTAATTTCTGAAGAAAAGAACGGGTAAACCCTTCCATTTTCTCGGACAGATATTTATCCAGACGAAGTCCCGCATCCGTTTCTTCCGTTTCAAAAATAAAGGTTTCCATCATTTGTTTTGATCTTTCTTTCTGCGAAATGAACACAATCTAAGGAGCAGATCAATATCCTCTTCTTTGTAGTAGAACAGGAAAAGAAAAATAAGTAATACCGCCGCTGCCGTAACATAAATATCGGCTACATTGAATACAGGAAAATCGATCAGAGAAAAATAGAAAAAATCGATCACAAAATCCTGCCGGCATCGGTCGATTAAATTCCCAATGGCGCCGGATATCAAAAGCGTAAGCGTAAGCCGGATCAGGCGGTAATAACGCTCTCTTGGAATACGCAGATAGATATAAACAAGCAGAGAAAGCATAACTGCCGTGATCAGAACCAAAAAAAGTTTCTGTCCCTGTAAAATGCCGAATGCCGCACCGCGGTTTTCCAGGTAGGATAATTCAAACACGCCGGAAATCAGTGAAAGCGGGGGCTTGTTTTTCAAGTAGATTACGGCGAGGTATTTTGTAAACTGGTCAAATGCGATGCAGCCTGTGACACCGAAGATCCCTGCCAGAAGATAGGTTCTGTTTGTCTTAGAGTTCTGTTCCATTTTGTGTGTCCTCTTCTCTTCTGCCGTCGGAATCTTTTAAAATAGAGGTGATCCCGGATAAAAGCTGCGCATCACTTAAGTCGGCGTCTATATAGGCGTTTCCGATCGACTCCAATAAAATAAATTTGATTTTGCCGGCGGACATCTTTTTGTCGGATTTGCTGACGGAAAGAATTTCCTGTGGTGTAAAACGGCTGACGGATACCAAAAGCCCAAACGCCTGCAATGTACGGATAATTTCCGCGCAGTCTTCTTTGCGCAGGGTTCCAACGTCGCAGGATAAACGGCTGGCCGCTGCAATACCGATACTTACGCATTGCCCATGGCTGAGTTTAAAATCGGAGAGTTTTTCAACGGCATGACCGATCGTATGGCCGAAATTCAGCAGAGCACGCTCGCCCGTTTCTTTTGGATCTCTTTCAACCACGTCCCGTTTGATCTGACAGCTTTGATAGATCATTTCTTCGATGATATCAAAGGACAGATTCATAATCTGCATTTGATTTTGTTTCAGCCAGGAAAAATAATCGGCGGATTTTATGAAACCATGTTTTAACACTTCTCCCATACCAGAGATAAACTGATCTTTTGGAAGTGTCTTTAACAGAGAAAGATTCATATATACCAGCTTGGGCTGGTAAAAAGCGCCGACCATATTTTTATAGTGTAAAAAGTCCACGCCCGTTTTACCGCCGATGCTGCTGTCAACCTGTGAGAGCAACGACGTTGGGATCTGAATAAAATCAATGCCGCGCAGGTAGGTTGCTGCCGTAAACCCAGTCAGATCGCCGACTACCCCGCCGCCGAATGCAATCAGAAGATCTTTGCGGTCAAAATGATGATTTATTAATTCCTGATATAAGTTCTGCACGGTATCCAGATTTTTTGACTGTTCGCCGGCAGGAAAACAAAATGTGATGCAGGAATCAAAATATGGTTTGATACATTCGGCCAGCGCATCTGCATGCAGTACGGCAAGATTGGAATCCGTAACAATACAGACTTTTCGTTTGGGTGAAATATTAAGTTCTTTTAATTTTGGTGTCAGTTTCAAAAAATTTTGTTCCAATAGAATATCATAACAGGGCTTTCCTTCATAAGAAACCGTGATTGACTTTGACATATTCCGCTCTCCTATCCCATGTATTTTTTTATCGTAATTTTGACACGTCCTTTTTTTGTCTCCCCATGTTCTCCGGCAAAAATAAATTTACCGAATCCACGGACAGAAATGATATCTCCCGGTTTGCATTCGCAGGCATTGGAATCTTTGGTACATGCGTTGACAAAGACTTTTTGTGAGTGAATCAGTGCGGACGCCTGGCTCCTTGATTTTTTTACGGCAAACGCCACAATCGCATCCAAACGGGTCGATGTTACAACTCCTTCCACCGTCTGAAAGGATTGTTCGATACAAACGGAAGAAGATACTCTCTCTCCTTTTACCGTAGTATGTTTGACTTTGTCCAGAGATGCGAGCAGATACTCCGATATCCCCTCTTCACAATAGATATAATAGTTGCAGTCTTTGATCCGGATATCGCCGATTCTGGACCGTTCTACGCCCAGATGCATCAAAGCGCCCAAGACGTCCCGGTGAGATATGGAGGAATCGGCAAATTTTAAATGTGCCGGATAAAACCGCAGGCATACGATCGGAAACTCCTGTTCTGCCGCATCTTCGTTATAACAAAGAGCATCAGGGATAAATGCTATCATCTGACGCTCTGCAAATTCATATCCTCCGGAAAGCCGATATCCGGTTTCTATATCAGCCAAAACCTGGTGAAAAAGATCTATTTCATTTATATTTAAAAAATTACTGAATGTAATGGCTCCTTTACGGTCTGCAATCCGCGACAGGTCAATCAGCCGCTTTTTTGTAAGAATTTGTTCCTGCTGTTCCATAATACTCCCGTTTCCCGGCTCTTCTTAGAGATCTGTATGAAGCCCGGAAGTGCTGAACGAATCCAGCAGATTCTGGAAATCTCCCGAAATATCTACAGATGCCGGCGTAATAATAAATATGTAATTTGAAATTTTCTGCAGGTTTCCGCTGATTGCAAAACAGGAACCCGCTGTAAAATCAATGATACGCTGTGCAATTTCAATATCAAGACCTTCTACATTTAAGATGACGGTTCGATTGGATAATAAGGTTTCTGTAATCTCCCGTGCGTCTTCTACAGATGTAGGTTTGATCACGCATACTTCCATTCCGCCGATTCCCTGTTTTTTTACTGACCGCATAGGCGTAATCTTTGGCGCTGTTTTGGATTTATCCTTTTTAGAAGGCGATTCGTCATATTCTGCGGATTTGCGTTCTTTCCGGGAGCTTCTTTTGGTAACTTCCGGTTCGTCATCCTCGTAAAAATCATCTTCATAAAAGTCATCTTCATCATCTTCCGGATTCAGACGCATGACATCTAAAAATTTATCGATCATTCCCATGAAAATAAAATCTCCTAACTGTTTTTATAATTTCTTGCCCCAAAAATGCCTGTCCCAACACGGACAATCGTCGCGCCTTCTTCGATTGCTGTCATATAATCGCCCGTCATACCCATGGACAAAATACCCATAGATACATTATCGATGTTTTCCCTACCTATGTCAACAGATAATTCTCTTAATTTTTGGAAATAAATTCTGTTTTCTTCCGGATATTCGGTATACGGAGCAATCGTCATAAGACCTTCAATCCGCAGATTATCTAGGTTTGAAATCTCTTCTGCCAGCTGCAGCGTCTCTTCGGCAGCAACGCCGAATTTTGAGCTTTCTTTTGCAATATTTACTTCCAGCAAAATCGGGACGATCCGTTTGATCTTTTTTGCCTGTATATTGATCTCTTCCGCCAAGCGGTACGAATCTACGGAATGAATCAGCGCTGCATCACGGATGATATATTTTACCTTATTTCTCTGCAGATGCCCGATCATATGCCATCGTATGTCGGCAGGAAGCAATTCTCTTTTTTCACATAGTTCCTGTACTTTATTTTCTCCAAAGCTGCGGACGCCGCAGTCATAAATTTCTGAAAGCATCGATACCGGCTTTGTCTTACTGACAGCGACCAAAGTCACTTCTTCCCGTTTTCTTCCGGCTCTTTGGCATGCCGTTTGGATGTTTTCTTCTACGCGTTTTAAATTTTCTGTTAACATAACTTTTTTCCTTTCCGATTATTTATTGATAATCACGTTCTCAGTCACCGTACTTCCGTCGAGCGCGATATGGTCGTATAACGATACGCCGTACTCTGTTCCGCTCCGAATGATTGCGTATTCTTCGGTTTGATAGATTACGTCGATCCTGCGGAATACGGCATATCCTTTATTAATACAATAAATTCCCTCTAACTTTGCGGTCTCATGTATGGTGTAGGTTTGATCGGAATTCGGTTTTAAAACCTCGATGCCGTCCGTTAATTCCTCTCCGTCTACATAATAGGAATATTCCGTTGCAAAATAAATATTGGGCGTTACAAAGGAGTCTTCTGTTTTTCCGTTTTTATCGGTTTTTCGTATCATAATCCCTTCTTCGTTGGAGTTGTTGCCTTTTTGGAAATACTCCATCGGAACGGTGTAAAAATCTTTTGTCGTAATCGCCGAATTTGGGATTTTAAGGCCTGTTTCTTCTTCAAACAGCAATTCCAATTCGATGTACCGGTCTGCGGCAAATCGGATCATAGAATGGGAAAGAGAAAGGATCATATAAAATTCACCGTCTCGTTCCGTAATCGTAAACGGAACGCGTGTAACCGTATTATCTTTTTTAAATCGGATGCGGACGGTAGAAGCGCCTTCCATCTGTTTTGCTTTTTCTTCTGTGACGGCAAAAACAATCTCCCAGTTTTCGTCAGTGATCAGTTTACAGGCAGCTTCACCTGTTTCTATCCGTTTCTTATCTCTTAAATTTACTTTGCTGTACAAAGACTCGTCCAACATTTCCGGTGCAAACGTCTCTGCCGTTACGTCTTCATAGCCGTCCGTATAATAGACGACGATGCTGTCTTTCGGAGACGTCCCTTTATGGAACGTTGCGTTGTTTTCGGCTGCCGAAACGGCGTCTGTAATGGAATTTAAAGCTCCCATGCTTAACGCTTCTGCAATTTCTGCGTTGATATCGTCTTTAAACGTGTAGATCTGATAAAACGCATTGGACTGGTAACTGTTGGAATATTCCGAAATCTCTTTTTCCAGATGTTCTAAACTTTCTTTATTTAATGATGTCGTATCTTCACCGGCAGAATTGATCGCTCCGGCAATCGATCCGTCGCTGTCGATCGAGTAGATTAAATCTCCGATGCCTGCTTTTGAGGCTTCCTTTCTGTAATAATTAATTTCTCCGGCATGTTCTGCCAATACGATCTCTTCACTGCGCAGTGCAAGTCCCGTATAAGAATTATTTACTGCGATCGTTCCGTAAATCACTTCATATACGGATATATGCGTAGAAGTAAAATAAGAGTAAATGTAAAACATCAAATAGATTAATATAATTCCGAAAATGATCAATCCGATATTTAAATGAAACGGTTTTCGGTAACGAACAATTTTTTTGTTTTTTGCCACAATCCTACCTTCCTTATGCTGTTCCTATGATATCAAGGAATTCAATACCCTATATTCTAACATTTATCAAACAGGAAAACAATCATGTTTTGTATAAGCGGCAAAAAAAAAGACATACTAAGAAAAAAGATAGGAGGAATTTTTTATGAATTCAAAAGCTTTAGATTATACGCTCCTGACGCTTGTCATTGTCGGCGCGCTCAATTGGGGATTGATTGGATTTTTCCGTTTTGATTTGGTTGCCTTTTTATTTGGAAGTATGTCCTGGCTTTCCAGGATCGTTTATGCGCTGGTAGGCATCGGCGGATTGTATCTGTTAACCGCCTATGGAAGGATCCGCAGCATGGAGCAGGCGTAAAAGTGTATAAGAATGCCCTTAGCGCAAAGATGTGCCGGTTGCAGGCATCTACGCTAAGGGCAGATATATGTTCTACAGGGAAATAATAACTTTCGCTTTTGCGCATTCCGGAAGTTTTTCTTTATCCATGGATACGCTGAGTACGATTTTCACATGATATTTTTCACTGATAATGTCCAATTTTTCGATTGCATGACTGATTTCGTCTTCCTGCATGTTTGCGATTGTGAGGAAACTGTCTAAATACAATTCTTCCAGATCATGATCCTGTGAAACGATTCCGCAAATGAAACCCATAAACTCGCTGCAATTTGTAATCGGAAAATCCATCACATTGACCAGACGGACTTTGTTGCTTAACTCATACATATGTTTTTGACTCTTGTCAAGATATACGATATTTCCATTCGCTGCTTGAACGGCAGCATTTACTTTTTCTAATAAAAATTTTGTTTTTCCCTTTCCCTTTTCACCTGCAATAATTTGAACCATGGCAATTTCCTCCTGTTATTCTGTCTATTAAGGATCTGTAAACTCTCCTTTTATAAAGTCTATTATATTAGAAATTGCACGAATATTCAACCGTAAATCCTACAATTTACCATAAAATTTAATTCCCTGAAAATCCGTACAGCAATTCATTCATATAATAATAGAGATTGTTGCGGCAGTCTGCTTTCATCACGATCGATACGATCTGCTCGCCTGCGCTGTTATTGCTTAAAAGAACAAGACAATAACCGGCGTCGTTTGTCGTGCCGGTTTTTCCCCCGATTACCGTAATTCCTCCGGGGGCTTTTTCGGTTCCCATCAGATATTTATTTGTGCTCATCCAGATTTGCTGCACCGGCATTCCGGCTGCGTCTATATAATCTGCCGTAAATTCCGTCTCACGAAGGATTTTTACGAACGTTTCATTTTGGATTGCCGCCTGAAACAGAAGATGCAGATCATATACGGTGGTATAGTGTTTTTCGTTATGTAGTCCGTGAGGATTGATAAAATGTGAATCGATTGCTCCTAATGCGTTGGCTTCCTGATTCATCAACTCTGCAAATGTATCGACATCTCCGGAGATTCCCTCTGCAATCGCAACTGCCGCATCGTTTCCGCTTTGCATTATGAGTCCGTAAAGAAGCTGTTCTAACGTCAGCCGGTCTCCTGCTTTTAAATGACAGACAGAAGAATCGGCAGCCTGATCGGCAGCATTTTCACTGACGGTAAAAACCGCGTCCAGATCGCCGTATTTTAATGCAAGATACGCCGTCAGGATTTTGGTTGTACTGGCGGGATACATTCTGCCGTATATATTCTGGGAATATGTCACTTCTTTTTGATTCAGGTTAAATACGCCGGACGCACCGCAGACCTGAGAATCCGTACGGTCCGTACCAAAATCGCTGCCGTCGGATACGCAAAAATCCGACGCGAAAAAATCTGCCGTATGCGCAAGCGACGTATCGTCTGCCGAAATGATCTCATACTGTTTGGAAGTTTCATAGATATCATAGGCATCTGAAAATGTTACTTCCGAAGCTGCCTGTCCGCATCCGCTTCCCAGTAGAATGTATACCGGCAGCAAAACTTTGATTATTTTTCTATTTATACATTTCACGCCACTCTAAATCTCCTCTGTCTAACGATTTGATCAGCAATTCTGCCGTTGCAAGATTGGTTGCCAGGGGAATATTGTGCGTATCGCATAAACGCACAACACTGTCGACATCCGGTTCATGAGACTTTGGAGACAGCGGTTCGCGCAAAAAGATGACCAGATCGATTTCATTGTGTTCGATCTGAGCGCCAAGCTGCTGCGCTCCTCCCAAATGACCTGCCAGATATTTATGGATTGAAAGGTTCGTGACCTCTTCGATCAGTCGTCCGGTTGTTCCCGTTGCAAATAACTCATTTTTACAAAGGATTCCGCGGTAAGCGATACAAAAATTCTGCATTAATTTTTTTTTCGAATCATGTGCAATTAAACCTATATTCATTATGTGTCCCCCATTCCGTATTTTCTAGGCTGTAATCCTACATTCAAAACGAATCCGATTCCCAGAAATAAAGTAACTAAAGATGTCAGACCGTAACTGACAAATGGAAGCGGCAGTCCGGTATTGGGCATAAGGCCCGTAGCAACGCATATATTGACAAATCCCTGGAAACCGATTAAGGAAGCCATTCCGCAGCAAATTAATCTTCCAGAAATATCCTTTGCTTTTCTTGCCATTAATATACATTCTAATATAATTAAAAATAATAAAACGATTACGATAACAGACCCGACAAATCCAAGTTCTTCTCCGACAATGGCGAAGATAAAGTCTGTTTGCGGCTCCGAAATGAAATTCCCGTTTTTAACGGATGTAATCTGGCTGTTATTTAACCCTTTTCCCCATAATTGGCCGGAACCGATCGCCATTTTGGAATTTAACTGCTGGTATGCGGTGTCCGCATATTTTTCGGGCTGCAGCCAAGCCATAATTCGTTTGTACTGGTATCCGTCCAGAATTTTCTGGTCCGGCTGCAAAATGAGGCTGATAAATATAATAAACGAAGGGATACTGACGGCAAGGACGCTTATTACTATTTTATAACTCAGTCCGGCGATAAACAAGAGAGAAACAAAGATGACAGCCGTAACGATCGTTGTGGATAAATCCGGCTGTTCTTTGATCAAAACCAAAGGGATGCCGGCGAGTATAAAAGAGAGCCCTAAAATTTTTACGGTATTTAACTGTTCCTGATGCTTCATAAAAAAATATGCAAAAAACAAGATAATAATGATTTTAGCCAGTTCAGAAGGCTGAAATCGAAGACCTGCAATTTCAACCCAGCGGGTAGCGCCGTTGGAATCATCGCCGATTACCTTTACCAGAACCAAAAGACCGATATTCATAATATAATACAGCCAGCTGAACCGAAGGAGAAACGAATAATCCATCATAGAAACGCATAGCATGGCGATGATGCCCAAAAACAGTCCAAGGGTCTGCTTGTTTTGGACAGATTCTTTGGCGCTTCCAATCACCAGAATCCCAAGAATGGTAAGCGCAACAACATAGAACACCAATCTGAAATTATAATTTCTAAGCTTATATTGTTTCAGCATAAATAATCTGTCAATTCCCTTTCCTGATAAATTCCGTCTGTGGAGTAAACAATGTTCGTTTAGGAAGAATGATGCATACCTTTGATCGGGATATTTGCATATAACGCAGGTACTTTACCGTTATCCGTTTCGGATTCCGTCTGCGTAATCTGAATATCGAGACCCTCCGCATCAATTTCCATATATTTCGATATGACGTGAATAATGTCGTTTTTAATCAATTCCATAACTTCCGGTGAACAGTTCGCCCGATCCGATACTAAAACCAATTTCAGGCGGTCTTTTGCAATATTTCCGGAGTTCTTTTTTCTAAAAAAGTCCGCGAATGACATTTTATCCTCCCTTATTCTTATTTAAACAATCCAGCAAGCTTTGTAAATACAGACGATTTCTTCTGTAAATCCAAAAACGGAACGTTTTCTCCGATGATCCGCTTGCAGATATTGGTAAACGCTTTTCCTGCCAATGCGTCCGAACCGACGAGAGGTTCGCCCTGATTGGTTGATATAACGATCTGTTCATCATCCGGCACGACGCCGATTAAATTGATCGCAAGGATTTCACATACATCTTCCACCGACATCATATCGCCCCGTTTTACCATATCCATTCGAAGCCGGTTTACGATCAGCTGTGTCTGTTTGATCTCGTTTGCTTCTAACAAACCGATGATCCTGTCTGCATCACGAATCGCAGATACTTCCGGTGTTGTCACGACAATCGCGCGGTCAGCGCCTGCAATTGCATTCTGAAATCCCTGCTCAATGCCTGCCGGACAGTCTAAGAGTATGTAATCAAATTCTTCCCGCAGTTCATCCGTCAGCTTTTTCATCTGCTCGGGTGTAACGGAAGACTTGTCCCTCGTCTGCGCAGACGGGAGAAGGGAAAGATTCGGATATTTTTTATCTTTGATCAGCGCCTGCTTGATCCTGCAGCTTCCCTCTACGACATCCACAAGATTATATACGATCCTGTTTTCCAATCCCATAACAACATCTAAATTTCTAAGTCCTATATCCGTATCAATTAATACGACTTTTTTATTCAGCTGTGCCAGACCGGTCCCCACATTGGCAGTTGTCGTTGTTTTGCCAACGCCTCCTTTACCGGATGTAATTACAATTACCTCACTCATGATAGTTCTCCCTCCTGAAATTAAATATTATTAAAAGTATTTTTCGTAATTGGTTCGATCAGAATATGTCCGTCCGACACGGACGCTACCTGGGGTTCTGCCGAAGTTTTTCTGCGTTCCCGGATAGAGACACGAAGTTTTTTGTCTTCGCTTCTGCCAATGACAGTTCCGATTTTTATCTGCACCGGATTCATATCAAGCGCCGCGACAAAACAAGTCTCGTTTCCGGCAGCTCCGGCAAAGGCAGTTCCTTTTAACGCGCCCAGAATCACAATGTTTCCGGCAGAGATAACCGTCGCTCCGGGATTGACATCACCCAGGATTACAATGCTTGTCTCACATTCCAGTTCCTGTCCGGATCTCAGCGTCCCTTTGTAAAATTTTCCGGTATTTTCAGAGTCCTGTGTAAGAGCCCTCTCTACCTGTTCTCTGGCGTATTCTTCGTATTCTATATTGTTATCGATCACGCATACGACATGGATGCTCGTATTCCGGGATATGGTATCTAAAATCTGGTACTCTTCTTCTGCAGATAATTCTCTTCCTTCAAAAGCAATTGCCATATGTGCGTTTTTAAAGAATTTTTCGGATTCCGTAAATTTGTCCGCAATATGCGTGAGCAATTCCCGAAACGGAATATACGCATCCAGGATGAGCCGGATGCCGTATTTATTGCTTTTGATAATAACCGGCTGAGACATATGATTCCTCCTGTTTTCTGAGTCGTTGTTAATCTGTGATGGCATTCGATCCGCCGCTGACATTTTTTGCCTGTCCGTTGATCAGGTCTTCCGCTTTGTTTACGCCGAAATAGTACGCTAAAATATCTCTGGATATATCGGATGTATTATGTGAAGTATAACCGTAGGCAATTCTTGTCGTAATGGAAATCTCAGGATTCTGAAAAGGCGCAAATCCTACAAAAAGCGCGTGATTGGGCCGATAGGTTACCTGCTGCGCCGTACCTGTTTTTCCTGCCACGGCGATCGGAAAATCTTTAAAGCTGGTAGATTCTTCCGCCATCATACGCATGCCGGAATGGATGGCATCCCACTGCTTTGCGTCCAAAACGTCGACCTGGTTTCTGACCGAAGGCGCATACGTTTCCAATACGTTTTTGTTGTCGGAATCCCGTACTTCTTTTAACAATGTTTCCTGATAGACTGTTCCTTTATTGGCAACGGCAGTAATATACCGTGCAATCTGCGCTGTCGTATAGTTGTTGTTACTCTGTCCGATGGCTGCCGTGATCGGGTATTCGTCCGCTACCTGCGGCTCGCTTTCCGGAATTTCAATGCCGACCGTATCGTCGAGTCCGAACAAGGATGCATATTTCTGGATTGCCGCAATTCCCTTTTTTTCGTTATAAACCATTCCGTTTAAGCTTAAACGGTATCCGGTTTCATAGAAATAATAGTTGCAGGAATCCCGGATTGCCTCGGATAGATTGATGATTCCGTGGCTGGAAGGATTGATCCAGCAGGTAGGACCCTTTTCTTCCAGACGTGTAAACCGGCTTTCGTCCAGAATCTCCGTTTCGGTATCGATAACCCCTTCCGCAAAACCTGCCGTAGCGGAAACCATTTTAAACGTAGAACCGGGAGCCGTTCTTTCCTGTGTGGCATAGTTGTAAAGCGGATTGGAACGGCCCCCCCGCAGGCTCTCCCAATATTTGGAATCCATGGTATTTGCCAGACGCTTATTATCGTAACCGGGCTAGGATACCAGAGCTCAT
>BLMD01000364.1 GCA_011959925.1 Lachnospiraceae bacterium | reverse complement strand
AGGTCCGGTATTATTGGATGTGCCGCACAATATACAAAAAGCAGAATTGGATTATAAGCATGAAAACTATGATAAGCCTGATAATAGAACTTATAAAGTGAGTATTGACATAGTAGATGAAATGATCAAAGCATTTTCTAATGCTCACAGACCTTTGATGATTATTGGCGGCGGAGCCGGAAGCAAAGATGCAAGATTACAATTAGAAAATCTGCTTAAGAAATGGAATGTTCCGGTAGTAACTACTCTTAGAGGACTGGATATAGTCTCTCATAGGGAGAAAAATTTTATCGGATTTGGAGGGATTTATGGAAACAGGGCAAGTAATTTTGCTATCAAGTATTCTGATGTGATACTTGTATGCGGAGCACGACTGGATGAAAGATTTATATGTACAAGTGATAAAGAATTCATCAATAAGAAGAAGGTTTATCATATAGATGTAGATACAGTGGAACTTGGACGAATAATCAATAATGAGACAAAATTAGAGAGTAATCTTGAAGCGTTTCTTGAATGTTTATTGGAGAGAAGTGTACCGATACTTGAGGAAGTTCATCCAGACTATGCGCACGAATAAAGCGACCAGCTTTTGTTATATACTGTTCCGGATTTTCAAGCATGTGCGTCGGTTTATCATGTGGCGTAGACATCCGCATACTGCGAAACTTATGGAGTTTAAAGTACTGCTTATCCTTACCGATTCTCTTCTGGGTAAAGAAAACAGGACCCGGATCATCAATCATAATCCATAAACCCAAAACTAAAAACACTGGTGAGAGTACTATAAGACCAATAAAAGAGAGAACCACATCAAACACACGTTTGAAAATCTTATCATAAATGCCTGCCTTGTGGTCGGTCACCCCTACTGCCTCCATATGTCCTCTCACACCATCAGCATTCTCAGAGTCACTCTCATTCACAACAAACTTTACCCTTTTTCCCTCCATAGGATTCTTTTCATTAGGGGCGCCTCTATATACAGAAGATGGCTTCTTCACGATAGCTGCAAGAACCAGAACAGCCCCAATACTAATAACAACAATCCAAAAAGTCATCTTATCCCTCCATTATGATTCCGACTTATAACACTTCCCTCGACTCTTTCTTCAGCCTCGC
>BLMD01000363.1 GCA_011959925.1 Lachnospiraceae bacterium | reverse complement strand
TATAAATAAAACTTTTTCATTAAAAAAAGTCAGACAACCAGACAAACAGCATTTACCCTGTATCTCATATAATCTATCCTGTAAAATAAACCAGACCGTCAGACACGCCGCTAACGCCTGTTCTGTACCCCTAACCCATTACTCTGTATCTACCACTTCCATGTAATAAAAAAGAACCGGGAGCAAAAGCAAAAAAGAAAGGAACTAATCACTATGAATGAAAAATACTTAGAATCCGCAATGCTTTTCGCAAGGCTTTATGGCATTGCCGAAACCCTCAATCCGTGGTCTTATATCGACAATGAGAAATTTACCTGTATGATTAAAGAATGGACGGATGAATTTATAAATGTGGAAAATGGGGATGTTCTGAAATTCTTTGAATGGAAAATCTCACAAAAAAAGACAGGATATGCTGAATATATCAAGAATCAACCGCCCTGCCCTTAATTATCTTCTGTCCTGTATTCTAATATGTCCGATACATGACACTCCAAAATCTCGCAAAGTGTATCTAACGTCTTTGTCGTAATCGCTTTTCCGTGTTTCATCCTATGTAATGTGTTTGCCGGAACGCCATGTTTAAAAATCAAGGCATACTCCGTAATGCCTTTTGCTAACAGCGTGTCATAAAATGGCTGATATGAAATCATAGGGAAATCTCCTCTCGATTTTTAAAAAATCATATCATGCCAGAGTTTGTCCATATGCCTAAAATATTAGGCAGTTACGCCTAATATATTGACTATGCGGAGGGTTTGGAGTATAATTCTGTTTAAGCAGAATTGTGTCGAAAAATGACCAATATTTCGCAAAGAAGAATTTTTTATCATATACTAAAGAAAGGAAGTAAAACATTATGAAGAACATCATCAAAAAATCAATCGTATTCATCACAGCAGTTGCAATCATGCTTACACTGGCTATGCCTATGAGTGCGGAGGCGGCAAGCAAGAAAGCTCCGAAACTGAACAAAACTAAGGTTACGTTGACTATCACGAAGAAAAAGACAAAGCCTACTGTTCAGCTCAAAGTAAAGAATGCCGCTGGAAGAAAAGTGAAATGGACTTCTTCTAACAAGAAAGTCGCTACGGTAAGCAAGAAAGGAAAAATCGTTGCGAAGAAGAAAGGCGTGGCGATGATTACCGTAAAAGTGAAAGGCAGTAAGACGTTGCGTTGTAAGGTAACGGTGAAAGATAACAGGAAAGCTGTTACGAAGAAACCTGCTCCTGCGCCGAAACCGGATGGTGAATGTGAGCATGATTGGGTTGAGAAAGAAAAAGTTGTTGGGACGAAACTGGAATGCAGTTGTGGATTCGTATTCAACACCACAGAAGAACACACTCTTCATTGTGATGAACGCATAGAACAAGGATTAGAAAGCTGTGGTGTATCCTCCACCGAAATCACTGAAACTTATTACGAATGCTCAAAATGTCATAAGACAAAATAAGAAATAACCTCCTGCTGAAAAGTGGGAGGTTGTTTTTTAAGAATAAGACAACAAAATTCTAAAAAGGGATAACGCTTAGTAAAAAGAGCGTTATCCCTATGTTTTATGTGGGAACGAAATAAAGTACGACCGAAGTAATGCTCCGTAAATTCCATTGCAATAAAACAAAAAAAGAGGATCGCAACGGAATTTAGGGAGTGTTATTCTGGTTTCGTATTTGCGCCCTTTTTAAGAAACTGTCTATTTTCTCATAGTCTATTGAATAGAAAGAATCCAAGTCCTGATACATCTTCTTATACTTCTGATATGTGGCATACTGTTTTTGCACTTTCTCAAAATCTTCTTTCTTCATATCCAGTCCTTCATTATATTCTTCGGGGAACGTGTCAAAATTATTTATGTCAAGTCCGTCCAGAGAACCGTCTGACAGAATCGACAGGCATTCTTCTATTAAATAGTGGTCTATCTGCAAGCCTAATGCTTTTTCAAGAACCTGTTGGATTATCCGTATAATGACAGGCGTTGTGTCTATATGGGAACGGTAATAATTTTGTGCATAGTCATATACTGACAGTGGGTTTTTGGCATAA
This sequence comes from Lachnospiraceae bacterium, assembly GCA_011959925.1. Taxonomy (GTDB): domain Bacteria; phylum Bacillota; class Clostridia; order Lachnospirales; family Lachnospiraceae; genus Roseburia_B. The sequence goes on along the minus strand of BLMD01000363.1, from coordinate 4,358 downwards.
TATTCATAAGTGGGTATCGGGATGTTTTTGTCGTAGGCTTGCATATCCCTACAGAGCCGCTTATAGGCGGCTTTTTTTATATGCTCCGAATCGTGTGCTTTGCAATGTAGCTCATGTATGCGGCTAACAGATTCATTCCACGCCTTAGTAATCTCTTCTGCATTTAACAATGTGCCAGAAACGTATTCATCTATATTTTTTTCTATCTTATTTAATGTGCGTTTGTCTGGACATTCTCTTATCATTTTTTCCTTTATATAGTAACAAATGAAATACGTCTGTTCAGATTCATTCAAATCCTCCCATTCCTGTTCTTCTTTGCCATGTTCTTTTAGATACTCGTTCCAGCGGCGTTTAATTATTTTGCGGATTCTCTTTTTTTCATCGTTGGTTATTCTAGTCATTTCGTAAATACACCAAATCTTAGGAAAATTTACCGTGGGCTTGTTTGAAGTCTCACTCATAGCTTCATCCTCCTTGTCCCCCTCTTTTTTAAAATGTCCCCCATACAAATTTCATTTTTACCCATTTTAATACATTTATCAAAAAATGTAAAGTTTGAAATCGCCCCCATTATGGGTGTAAATTTTATGTCATAAATAATGCATTATTTAAAAAAGTAGAAAAACGAGGTAAAAATATGAATTTTCAAAATTATCAAAACTATCAATTAGTAAATGCAATTTATACAGAGCGTAAGCGTACATATCACATTTTAACAGCGATTATGCATATGGCTCAATCAGAAGTATTTATCAGCAAGAAGTTTAAACAGTTTATCCTTGACGCACAGCAGGAATCCGAAAATGAGTATTTGAGGATTTCACATGATATGTTTGAACAAGGGTTCAGAGAGGAGAATGAATAATGTCTACACCGTCACAAATCTATGAACGTGTGCCGCAGGAAGTTTTGGCACAATATCCAAATCTTACAAATGAATATTCGTTTGCCGATACAGTAATGGCAAAAATTTTAAGTGAATTTACTTTACAAAATTCTGTCCGTGTAAAAGGACAAAAGCTGAAATGCCCACAGGATTTGCCGTCGTTGTCCATTGCCGTGTTGATTGCGGCTAGGTCGGACGTGGCTCTGGTATCATCCGGGGATAAGAGCCAGACAGACAAGAAACAGAATCTTACGTCAGAGCAAAGGCACAGTCTCCCTATTGGAATCTACCAGACAACAGGCGACAATAAAGGCGTTTACGAAATCACCAACGACCCCTATGGGGCGTTCGGTGAGTTGGTCGAAAAATACAAGCCAGACGCTACAAGGAGGGAAAAACTGGAAGTATTCACTCTGGTTAAAAGCAGGCTCAAAGTCGTAGAGAAATGCGTTATCCCTTATTATGTAGCGGTCAACAACGGTATCTGGAACATGAAAAATAAAATTCTTCATCCGTTCAATCCAGATTTCGTCTTTACATCCAAGATTTACACGAACATTAATTTAGCCGCAACTAACCCGGTTATCTCAATCCCGGAGGACAACAGCACATGGGATGTTGACACATTTTTTGCTGAATTAGGTTCGCCGGAATTTCAATTAAGCATTAAGGAAGTAATTCAGGCGGCTTGTTTGCCGCTTGCGCCAAGAAATAAAATGGTGCTTTTTCTTAATACAGCAGGTAATAACGGAAAAGGAACAGTCTGCCAGTTAATCCGCAATATTTTAGGCGAACATTCCGTAGTCAGTATTCCGATTGCAGAATTTTCAGAAAAATTCGCTTTGGGAAATCTGCCGAACGCTGTCGCTGTCATTGTAGATGAAAATAATGTATCAAAGTTTTCACAAGGTTTAGGCAACTTAAAAGCAGTCATTACAGGAGATACAGTAACAATCGAACGGAAGTTCGAGAAACAATATGACTATTCTTTCCACGGTCTTGTTTTGGAATGTGTCAATGATTTCCCTAAAGTGGATGACAAGAGCGGCAGTTTCCGACGGAGATTACATATCATCCCTTTTGAGAACTGCTTTACAGGAAAAGAAAAAAGATACATCAAGGACAGATTAATTTACAGAACAGACGTTCTTGAATACATTTTGAAAATGGTGCTTGTTGATATGGAATACAGAGAAGAATTTACACAGACAGCGGCAACAAAAGCCGCATTAGAATTATACACTAAGACAACAAACAGCGTGGTTTCGTTCCTGAAAGAGATTCTCCCCGAATGTAAGTGGGATTTACTCCCGGCAACAGAATTTCTTTATGAGGCATATAAAAACTGGTATCGTGAATTTGTTCCCTCTGGAAAATTAATCGGAAGAAATGATTTTATCGACAGCGTGAGGGAATTTGTCGCTACGGATGAAAATATGAAACTCGAATGGGAATGGACGGATTCAACACGTTCAAAAGGCTATATCGACTGCGACAAGAAAGAACCATTGCTTGACAGATACGACCTTACCGCATTTATGGATGACAGGTCTTGCGTGGGATATGGCAACAGGGGATATGTCAACAGAGAGTTTGTCTATGAACCCAGACTGAAAGAGAAATACTCTGGACTGAAAAGGCGTTCTGCCACAGGGAACAATACAGGCGCAAACGGAGGTGACAGCTAATGGCTAAGAGTATTGAGGACTTATCAACTAAATTTCTTCTTACTTTTGAAGAATCATCAATTTATTTCGGGATTGGAAAGAACAAACTTAGAAACATGGCGAACTATAGCAATACGCCGCCAGACTGGGTTGTACATAATGGCAATAAAACATTAATTAAGCGGGTGCTTTTGGAGAAGTACCTCTTAAACGCAGAAACGATTTAATTAAGACGGTAAGAGCCTTGTCGCTTTGGCAAGGCTCTTACTGAATAAAGAAAGGATGACATTATGGGTAAAACAGCATCAGGCAAACGGACAGATAACAGAGGAAGAATCTTAAAGACCGGGGAAAGCCAGAGAAAGGACGGGCGGTACGCCTATAAATACAAAGGAGCAGACGGAAAACCCAAATTTGCTTATTCGTGGCGGCTGAACGAAACAGACCCATTGCCAAGGGGAAAAAGCGACTGCAAGCCATTAAGGGAGATTGAAAAAGAAATCCAGCGTGACATTATGGACGACATTGACCATTCAGGCGCAAAAATCACAGTATGCAAGTTATACGCAAAGCATACTAACTTAAACTCGAATGTGAGGGAATCCACACAGAAAGGGAGAAATCAGTTGATGAAAATTTTGAAAAATGATAAAATTGGAAATATGCAGGTTGAGAAAGTCAAGCCGACAGACGCTAAAGAATTTGTAAAGCGGATGAGGGAACAGGGATATGCCTTTAACACCATTAACAATTACAAGCGTTTCCTCAAAGCCATTTTTTACACAGCGATTCAGGATGATTTAATCAGGAAGAACCCTTTTAATTTCAGCACAGATGATGTAATCGAGAATGACACAGCGGAAAAGATTGTATTGGCAGACACACAGGCAGATTTATTATTACAGTTCTTACAAACAGATTGTACCTATCAGAAACATTATCATGCGGTTACGGTTCTGCTGAATACAGGGTTAAGAATCTCTGAATTATGCGGCTTGACCGTCAAAGACATTGACTTTGAAAACGGTTATATCAATGTAGACCACCAACTCATTTTTGACAAAGGCAACTACCGTACAGAAAAGCCTAAGACGGACAGCGGCATTCGTAAAATCCCAATGACCGAGCCTGTATCAAAAGCCTTGAAAGATGAAATCAACAACAGGGAAAACGTACAGCCAGTAACAGTTGACGGATATACAGATTTCGTATTCCTGAACAAAAAAGGCTTGCCTATGTATGGAGCGGCTTATTCTGTAGATTTTGGGAATATGATTAAGAAGTACAACAAACATCATAAAAAGAAACTTCCTAAAATCTCGCCGCATACATTAAGGCATACATTTTGTACGAACATGGCTAACCGCAATATGCCGCCGAAAGCCTTACAATATATCATGGGTCATAAAGACATCACTACTACATTGGGTTATTATGCACATGGTTCAGCGGAATCTGCTAAGACCGCGCTTAAATCATTGACAGCATAGCCAATGACCGTACTACTTTTTTTACTACATTAGAACGATGTTTTATGGGTTGATATAAACAGATATGTGAAGTCAGCATACATAACAAAACTCTCACAAGCCGCATAGAATAAAGGTTTGTGAGAGTTTGGAATTTTATAACAGGATATAGGAAAACTTATTTCTTGTTTCAGTCAATATTGAAAAACTATCTGGAAGATGCGGGGTATCAGTTGGTTTTTGCCGCAGATGGCGTAGAGGGGATTGCACGGTTTAACGAAAAAATAAGTCTGGTGATTTTGGACATCATGCTTCCTAAAATTGACGGGTTTG